>DATNLP010000524.1:0-24742 GCA_035602795.1 Acidimicrobiales bacterium
GTCGTTTTCGTCGAGCCGCCGATGGATATCCGCGACCTTCCGAACGCTCGCCCCAGTCGTTTATTCGGAGCGGATCACCGTACTCCACAGTCTTCACATCGAGGCCCGAAGGTGGTCGCTCGCAGCACGGCGGCACCTGGCCACCTGAATCGCCTTGCGGAGGCAATCGATACGAGGCTTTTACGCCGAGTCCTCGCTCGTGAGGCTGGACGTGTTCCGACCGTGTGCAATCTCCCATGGCAATGGCCGGCTCTCGTCAACCAAGGCCGCAAGGTCTTTGACTGCGCGGATGACTGGACCAAGCTCTTTCCGGCATCTCGCCGTCCGAGATTTCTCGAACTCTTTCGCCAGATTGCGGCCGAAGCCGACGAAGTGATTGTGGCATCAAAGGATCTCGCCCCTTACTTCGGCACTCGTCCCGTGACGGTCATCCCTAACGGTGCGGACTCGGCCGACCTAGCCGCTCCACCCCGGCCGCGACCGAACCAGAACTCGTTCGCGTACGTGGGCACCTTCTCTGAGCGATTCGACACGGCGACGGTCGCCGCAATGATGCGCGCCCTACCCGATTGGGAGCTCGACTTATACGGACCGGCTCGGTACGCAGGCAGGAGAGGTCGGCCGGCGCATGAGTTCGGGACCTTGCTCGAAGGCTTTGGCCGCCGGATTCGCTGGCACGGCACCATCTCGCGGAGCGAGGTACACGCAGCAATCGACGCTGCCGACGTAGTCATTGTTCCGCTTCGCTCGGAAATGACCGTCGGGCAATCCTCAATGAAGCTCTTCGACGTGGCCGCCAGAGGGCGACCCGCCATCGTGTCCAGTGGGGTTTCGACTTCCGACGGGGAACTTCCTCCAGGCACTTATGTCGCTGAGTCCGCCGACGAGTGGATAGCTAGCATTACCGCGGCTGCCAACGAACCAGATGGGCTGGCTCAGCTTCGAGTTGACTGGGCGCGCTCCAATACCTGGGACGACAGGTGGCCAACCTGGCGCGAATGTGTCCTCGGCGCCGATTCTCTCTGGAGTGATCAGTGATCGCCGACGTCGACCACGTTCTGATGCTCACGAACGCGGTCAGCCCCGACAAGCTGGGTGGGCTGGAGCGCAATGTTCGCGAACTTTCGTCAGCGCTGGCTCGTAAGGGGATGTCGGTTACTGTTCTCACCAAACAGGTGCGGGAGGAAGATTCGCCGATTGAGGTGGGTACTGATGGCGTGAGAATTGTGCGCCATCGCGTTCCGAACAAGAGCAATCCCGCGTTTGCCGTGCTGTATCCATTCTACGTCGCCGCTGGGGTATTTGGCGAGCTTCGACGGCTCGCTCCGAGAACGGTAATTCACGGGCAATACCCGATCACTTCATTGCCTGTCGCACTAACCAACCGGCCGTACGTGTACACCTTTCATGCGCCGGTCCACAAGGAAATGCTGCTCGAGCGCAGTGACTCATACACCTTGCCCACGGTGATACAGAGCGGAGCCGTAGCGTCCTTGCGCAAGGCAGAGCGCCGAGTTGTCAAGAGCGCGCGATCAACTGTCGTCCTCTCGGAATTCATGCGCGCCGAACTCGGGCAACTATCCGCTACCTCGGCTGGGACTAGCCAGCTGATCCCCGGGGGCATCGATACCCGCTTTTTTTCTCCGGGCCTCAGGCTCCGTGACGCCTGGGCGACTTCGGCGGACCCGCTCATCTTCTCAGCTCGCCGTCTCACTACTCGAACTGGGGTCCTCGAACTAGTTCGGGCTTTTCCGTCTGTATTGGCTCGCCACCGGTCCGCTCGTCTGGCGGTGGCCGGCGATGGTCACGAACGTGATGCTGTGAGCAACGAGATCCGACGCCTTGGTTTGACGACCGAGGTACGCCTTCTCGGTCGAATCAGCAATGATGACTTGCTCCAGTGGTACCGAAATGCGGACCTCACGGTTACGCCCACGCAACTCCTGGAGGGATTCGGACTTTCGACCGGCGAGTCGCTCGCCGTCGGCACGCCGGCACTGGTGACACCTGTCGGGGCCAACGCAGAGCTGGTGCGCGACCTACACCCGTTGCTTGTCGCGCCTGGACCTCACCCATCCGAGCTGGCAGAAGGGATCTGCCGCCTGCTGGATCCACCGGAGCTGCTGGTTCGTCTGCGAACAAACGCCCGCTCCCATGCGCATCCCCGTTGGTCTTGGGACCATGTTTCTGATCGCTATCTAGACCTGTACCGAGATCACGCGTGAACGTTCCGGGAAGACGGCGCGACATGGATGATGCCAGCCTCTCGGACGTCGAGGGTGATGGCGCCCGCGGAAATACCAAACCGATTCTGCAGAAAAAGATGGCGACGTCTGCTAGCCAACTCTTCCTGAGACGAGTAGCAGTTCAAGTCCTCTCAGCTGCTTCGACGGCCATTCTTGCCCGCAAACTTGGCGTATCGGGTTTTGGTGACTATTCAGCTGGCTTAGCTATGTACTACTTAGCCCTATCGATTTGCGATTTTGGCTTTGGCAATGTGCTCGCCCGCGAGTTGGGCAAAGGTCGAGCAGACGATGGTCGTTTGGTGCGTTCGATGCTGCGGGTCCAGACAGCGTGGTCGGCTCTAGTCGGACTCGGCGTCGTTGGGTTCGTAATAGCTGTTGGCCTGAGCGCCGTTCGAATGCAGGTTCTCCTCGTGCTGGTGCCAGCGGTGGCACTGTTTGGTCTATCCGGCGTAAGGCAGGTCTTCTATGCGTCCTACAAAACCGGCCGACTCGGACTCATAGATGTCGCAACCAATGTTGCGCAGCTCATCGTGGTAGCGGGGTTGGCTCTTGCAGGAGGAGGGCCACTCTGTATCGCTATTGGTTTATCCGCAATGATCGTCGTGAACAGCATCGTCGTAACTGTTGCCGGATTGCGCCTCGTCGACGTCCACCGATCCACAGGCGCGGTACGAAGGCGGATGCTGTTTGACTCATTACCCCTCGGACTGAGCTCGCTGCTTTGCAGTGCCTATTTCACAATCGACCTGAGCATTGTCAGCTTTCTCGTTAGCAGTCGCGAGCTTGGCTACTATGCCGCTGCAACAAAAGCACTATCAGTACTTGTGACTATTCCCGGTTTGGTGATGAGTGCGGTTCTGCCCGGCCTAGCTTCTCATGCAGGCAGTCCAAAGGAACTCGGGGCACTCGCATCTCGGGTCTGGCACTGGTTGTCAGCGGTCGCGCTGCCAATGTGTATTGCCGTGATTCTGTTTGCTCCCCCATTTGTCCACATTTTCTATGGGAAGGAATTCCTACCAGCCATTCCCCTTGTGCGTGTTCTAGCCGTTTCCGGCATCATTGCACTTCTCTCCAATTTATTCGCCGCAGCAATGATCGTCACAAGACGGAATCGATGGTTGATAATTCAGGGAGCTATTGCTCTCGTCTTCAACGTGGTGGGCAACTTCGTCCTCGTTCCCCACTACGGGGTTTCTGCTTCGGCTTGGCTCACTGTTGCGACCGAGCTAGGGGTCTGTTGCGGATCAATCACTGCAATGTACCGCCACCTCGACTTTGCGCCAATGCTGAAGACCACCGTTGTGCCGGCAGTGGCCGCCGGCGCAATGATTGTCGCTTGGATTGCGACGAGTCGATGGTTCGTTCCTTCAATAGTTGTTTCTGGCGTGGTCTACGTTGGAACCCTGTCGGTGTTGGGTGGTTGGCCGGAGGAGCTACCTAGACTCTTTCCAAGTCGACTTGTTCTTTGGAAGCTCCCGTGACCGCGCTCCAAGGAGCCAGCGAGGCCCGATCTCAACGATTATGCATGGTTGAAGTCTCTCCCGCATCGTTTGGCAAGGCCGGCATGTTGGTGGGGAGAATTTGAGAATGATTTTGGATTCTGCCGTCGGCTCGACGGCGTCAAGGAAGCGGACGATCGCACTTATCATCCCTTCGTCCGGAGGTCTCCACTACGTTGCCCGATCCTGCGCTGAGGAACTGCGGAAGCGTGGGTTCTCCGTGGTAGGGCTGGAGGTAGTCGACACCGGGTGGCCAGCTGCTACCGCGCTGTGCACCGCCGTGCGGATGCGGCGGTCTCTGCGGGACGTCTCGCACGTTCACGTCGATCTCGGCTCGACCGCTGTGGGAGCATTCTGGCTTGGGCTCTTTGTCTCTCTCATACGGAGAGGGGGCGTGGTCACTACGGTCCACGATGGGCCAGGGCTAGTGAAACATCCCGGCTCGGGCCTGATCAGCACGGCGCCGGGCCTCCGAAACTTCATCGCCTACCGAATCCTAAGCGCATCGTTGGACCGACCGCTGCGATGGTTGTACCGACTCCGCTGCAGGCAGTGGTTCGTCTTTTCCGAATCGGCGGCTGACGAGTTGCGCCGGATGAGCATCCGGCCAGTGGCTGTGCTGCAACTTGGCGGTGACCCCCCAACCGCGTCGGCGCCCCCGTCCGCCGGTCAGACCGTCGTGTTTGCCGGCTACATCTCTCCGGCTAAAGGGCTCGACACCCTAGTTGAAGCCTGGAAACTCGGTAAGTGCTACCAACACTTGCAGCTACGTGTGGCCGGTCATGCGTCGGCAACCCATCTCGCCTACGCCGAGAAGCAACGGTCCGCTCTTTTCGCCTTCGACCCCGAATCCCAATGGCTCGGATTTGTTTCCGACGAGCGGCTCAAGGATCTGATAGCTCAGGCTGCAGTCGTGGTGCTCCCCTACCGCCAATCAAGCGCTGCCAGCGGCGTCCTGTCCCGAGCGATGGTGGAAGGCCGGGCCGTAATCGCGACGCCGGTCCCCGCCCTCATCCCTCACGTCACAAACCGTAGCACCGGAATCGTCATACCTGTCGATGACCCCGCCGCCCTCGCCTCGGCCATAGAAGAACTGGCGGGCGATGCCACCCTCAGGGACGCTCTGGGTTCGGCAGCGGCGATCCACGCCGCACAGGAGTTCACATGGTCGGCCCAAGTTGACGGTCTACTCAGTGTCTTCAACGGTGGCTGAGCGGAGCGAATTGATAACCGCGCGGCGTAAACTCATGATGATCTCGCCGGTCTTTCCCCCCGCGATCGGAGGCATCCAGACGATTTCAGCCGGTCTCGCCGAGCGACTTACAGAATTTGACCTGAGCGTCGTCACTCTTGAAGAACCGGGCTGGGAAGGATGGGACCGTCAGGTTCCTTACCGGGTGTCGAGGACCGCCAACCATCCGGCAGGCGGCCGGCGGGCGGTTACTCGAATGAATTTGCTGGGCTTGAACAGGGCGCTCCGGAGCCGCCCCGACGTGATCTTGGCCATGCACGTCCGAGCGGCCTACGCCTCCGCCATCATCTCTCGTATCGAACGAGCCAGGTGGGTTCAGTACTACCACGCCCGCGAGATATCCGAGTTTCCAAAAGCTGCCAAGCTCGCGATAAGGCTGGCCCAGGGCCATGCGGGGCCGAGCCGGTATACCGATTCTCTTTTGCGCGAGCACGGGCTCCGGGCCCGAATGGACCTTGTCCCTCCGGCGATACCGCCCTACCGCGCCGAGAACCGCGCCCGGAGACGCAACCTAATCTTCACAGTGTCCCGGTTGAGCGACCCCCATAAGGGTCACGACATGGCGCTCCGGGCTATGCCGGCCATACTCCGTGAATTGCCGGACGCCCGGTGGGTGATCGCCGGTGACGGTCCTCTCCGAGCGTCCCTCGAGCGATTAGCGCGGGATCTCCGAATCGCGGAAGCTATCGAGTGGGTGGGCGCAATCGATGACCTCCAGCGAGACAAACTCTTCGCCACCGCCGAGGTATTTCTGATGCCTAGCCGCGTCCCCCGGGATAAGAAGGGCGGTGAGGGCTTCGGGATCGTCTACATCGAGGCAGCCGCCGCTGGCCTGCCGTCGATCTGCGCTAACGAGGGAGGGGCTACGGACGCAGTGAAGGAGGGCTATTCGGGTTACCGGGTTGACCCCCGCGATCCGAACGCAATAGCTACTGCCGTCGTCCGCCTTCTTCGTGACCGGTCCGCGCTCCATCAGATGAGCATCCAAGCCAGGGAGTGGGCCGGTGAGTTCACATGGGAACGGACCATGGAGGCCATGCGTGCAGTGCTTGATCGCTGAGAATGGGTCGAATGTCCCTCGCCAATCCATGTCTTCCGTGCCGTCGAGTTGACTACCGTCTGCCGTCGTACGAGATTCTGGATCACACTTTTAAGACCTTTATGGGGCGTTGCCCCGGTATGAGCTTCCCCGCGTTCATGAGGCCGCTCCTGGTGTCGACGGCAGTGACGGGGCGCCCGCTGAGAGGCCGGAGCGTCAGAGGGATCCCGATCTGCACTTCGTGCGGTCTCCTCGACGCGGCGAGCGATAAGACCTTCAAGTGCACGCCCGACAAGTTCGGCGGCTGTATCGAAACGCAAACTTAATACACCCGATGCACCGCCACATTCGACGATTGCAGATGCAATACCGGTGTCCGACGTTGCAGGGCGTGGACTAGATATAAATATGCCAATAAGCGACACCTTGCTTCGCAAAATTGAGTAAGACACTGTCCAGAGAATGGTGACAATCATCTTCGTCATCACCGAATACGTTTGGCAGTGTTAGCGTTTCTTTGTGGACTTCCCTAACTGGGCTTTGGACGTTCTACGGTGCCCGATCAGTCACGCTCGGTTGCAACGAATCTCTTTACCTGATCTCGAAGACCGCCTCGGTTGCCCCGTTAAAGCGCCTCACCCTCACCCTCTCGTTCCATCGCCTGAGTATGTACTCGTCGCTGAAGGCCCCGGTTGGGTTTATCCGATAAACGAGGGCGTGCCGGTATTACTTGGGCCGGAACGACTCTACCCGGATGGAAAAGGCGCGATCATCAACACGGATGTGACGCCGTACGACGAAGCCTACCGAGAGATGGCGCCTTATGCAGAGCGGAACGATGACGTTACTCGAGAGGCTGATGCGAACCATTGGGGAGCGACCATTAGATCGCTTGTGGCCTTGGACGAATCAGAGAAACGTGAATTTCCGTCACCCTATTGGCGGTGGCTGAAAAACGCCACAGAAATGACAGCACTTGATAACGACTACCGACACCTAACCCCACTGAAAGACGCCACCGTATTGCAGATAGGGGGAGATGGTGTCCATGGATTATTTCTGCTGGCGGCAGGAGCGAAACGGTTAGTTGTCGTATCTCCCGTGCGTGAGGAAATCCAGTTATGTAGGCAGGTAGCGGAAATCGCAGGAATCAGCGATCGACTCCTTTCGGTGGTCGGTATCGGGGAGGAGTTGCCTCTAGAGTCTGACGCTGCCGATATTGTCTTCTCGTCGGCAAGCATTCACCACATGCACACAGACTTGGCTCTTCCGGAGATACACAGAGTACTTTCGGACGGTGGACGGTTTGCCTCCCTGGACATATACGACGCTCCCTTGTATCGCGCTGGCGTAAAGCTGTTCGGGAAGAGTGAGCATGGCGTCAACTGCCTACCACTTGACCCGCCGAGGCTGGAACCTGTCTCCGTGTTCAATACCTATGAGTTGCGCTGGTTCGGTTCAAGTTTGCGCTATCTCACAATGGTGTTGGCCCGTCTAAACAGGCTTCCGAGCAAGAAGACGCTCTTTTGGCTCACTCAGCAGGAGGATCGGTTAGCGACCCGCATACCGCGGCTAAAGCGGCACTCGAGTCAAGTCGTTGTACTTGCGCTCAAGAATAACGACAAGCGTCTCTGGACTTAATCCGGTTAGACGGACAGCTTGGTTTTGTTGACTTATGTCGCCTGAAGGTCGGCGTTGTGATGGACAGACTCCTAATGGGCGGGGTTGAGGTCTAATGGGCGGGGTTGAGGTAGCCGAGCGTGTAGTGCAGCCGGCGAGTGTCGTACCACCCATCGATGTACTCGAAGAGAGCGCGCTAGAGTCCGGTTGTCGTCCGCCACGAGCGCGATAATTCGCGCTTGAGGGTTGTCGCAACACACCGATGGTGGAGGTGTGTTTGTGGGACGAGCATCGGACTGAGTCACAGCAGCGGCCGTAGGCCTCCGATGCGGTCACCGGCACACCCTTCCATGACTGCCGACACCGAGGCGGTCAACGGTTCTCAACCGTTGTACTTTTGCAAGTACACGGACAACCCTGTTCAGAGTCCGAGGAGGACCAAAGTCGCCGCCTCATCGCCATATCCATACTGGGCGCCGGAACTCCAATCGGTTGTGGCTCCCTCATAGAAACTCTCGATGGACTCGACGTGACTGTCGAGGTAGCCACTCAAATCGTTGCGACCACCAAAGACAGCCAAGAGTTCGAGCGCAGGTGTGGTGAAGCCGACATAGAAGTCTGACTGGGGATGACGGGTTCCATTGCTCGCGTCCAGTGTCCAGTCGCTCGTGTTGACCAGAGGCCACTCTTGGTTGAACAGAAGCTGTATCAGTCGAAGGATGTCAGGGGAATCAGTAACGAGATAGAGACGGCATAGCTGATCCAACTGCACCTGCGTGTAGCTGGCGTCGAATCCTGGGGCCCCACCCCCGGATTCGGCAAAGTAGGCGGCGCCATCAGATCCATTCGGTTCTGTCGGCACGGTCGTATAAGTGAGACCGAATCCTGGCCAGAGTGACTGAGGTGGCGCGATAGCGAACGAAAGGGCCGCTTCGTAGTCGGTTTGGTATTGGGATTCGCCAGACGCGCAGTACGCGAGTTCCATCGCCAGCGCGTTACCAATGACAATATTGCCATTGCTATACCAAGTGAGGTCCCCGATGGCGATCAAATAGTCGGCGCCTCCGGTGATGGCATCCGACCAAAAAGCTACTTGCTCGGCGGACAATTGTGAGCGTAACGCCCACAATGCCATGCCCAAGTTCGTCACAAAGAACATGGTGTCGATATCAGGTGATTGGGGATTGGCCGTGCCTGGGACCGCTGTAAACGACCCATTCGGCTGCTGATGGTCCTCGATCAACGTATTGAAGGTCTGCACGGCGTCGTACTGCATCGTCGCATTGCCGGTGAGCGCGGCCACGGCAGCCGCTGCTAGGCCTGGCCCAGAACTCGAGCGCCAGTAGACCGGATCGCCGCCGATCCATAATCCGTTCTGGTTGCCCGGAGCTTGCTGTGCCACCAGCGTGTTGACGTCCGCCTCCAGTGACGATGCCACGCCTTCACTGATCGAGCCTTGGAGCCCGCTGGTGCCTGGTGCCGCACACGAACCAGATGCCTCCGGATTGACGCCGCCTTGGGCAGCATCCCCGAACGGATAGCTCAGTCCATCCTGACTTATGAGGGAATAGCCAAACCCCCCAACGGTCGGGATCATCCCGACGATCGGATCGGCGAGCGGCTGTCCGCCCTCTGAACCGTAGAAGATGGCATCACCGAATGAGAAGATGCCTCCGTCGGCCGCCACCATCCAGTATCCGCCACCTCCTGCGCTTGCCATCCCGACGATCGGCTTATTGAGGAGACGTCCGCCTTCGGAACCGTAGAACACGGCATCGCCAAAGGCAAAGATGCCCCCGTCGGAAGCCACCAGCCAGTAGCCCTTTCCGTTTGACGTAGCTGCCATGCCCACGATCGGCTTATTGAGGGGACGTCCGCCTTCGGAACCGTAGAACACAGCATCGCCAAAGGCAAAGATGCCACCGTCGGAAGCCACCAGCCAATAGCCCCTTCCGTCTGACGTGGCTGCCACGCCCACGATCGGCTTATTGAGCGGATGTCCGCCTTCCGAACCGTAGAACACGGCATCGCCAAAGGCAAAGATGCCCCCGTCGGAAGCCACCAGCCAGTAGCCGCCACCATCGAACGTTGAAGCCATTCCGACAATTGGCTTGTTCAAAGGCTCGGAGACCGAACCATACGAAACTCCACCGCCGAACGGAGTCACCACTCCGGACGAGCTCGCCTCCCAGCCGTTACCTGTCGGGCTGAATGCAACGGCAGCGACATTCGAGCCTGCCGGGCTGACTGCCACCGCCAGCTTCTGGTTGCCCGTCTCCGACGGAGGAGCGGCAACGGGTTCGCCGCACACAGCGATCAACAAACCGCAGATGGCGATCAACAGCATCAGGGTTGAGATGCCTGCAGTTCGGCCACCCAACGAACGATTGAGATGGAGACACGCGAAGGCTCTACCCGATCCCCATCGCGACTCCGAAAATGAGGAATGCGCCACGACTCCGTATCGGCTCAGTCAAACTGCTTCTGTAGACCCTCGCGCACCGATTTTCATCGCTGAATGTGCATTTTAGCCCACTTGTCGGCGCGGCGGGTTGCAATGGCGGTGGCGGGAACAGGGGCCAAAGTATTGACGTCGGATGGCGACCGTAATGACCGCAGATCTCCCGGAAATGCGAAAAGACACACATGGACAAGGGAGGCGCACGCCCCGCCCCAGTGATCAAAACAACACCTTTGTCGGACGCGCGGGTGAACCAAGTCGCCAGGATCACCTCAGCAGTTGGCATCCCCCCACCTGTAACGTCGACGGTCAGATCCGTCCTGCAGGACCGCCCTTCGACGCCCCTGACTGCGTGGGGCGGCGTAAGGTCCGGAGCCATGGAACTCGACGAGGCGCTGTACACGACGCGGGCCATGCGCAGGGTCCGTCCGGACCCCATCCCCCTCGACGTCCAGGCCCGCATCCTCGATGCAGCCATCCGGGCTCCGTCCGGCGGCAACCAGCAGAACTGGCGCTTCCTCCTGCTCGACGACCCCGCCAAGAAGGCCGCCCTCGCCCCTCTCTACCAGCACGCCATGGGAGAGCTGTGGAAATCCGTCTACAAGGCCCAGCTCGACGCCGCGCACGCAGCCCCCGACGAGCCTGAGTCGATCCAGATCCTCAAGGTCCAGCGCTCGGCCCAGTGGCTGGCCGACCACTTCGAGCAGATCCCGCTGTTCCTGTTCCCGTTCAGCCAGCACGACCCGACCGGCGGCTCCATCTACCCCGCTGTGTGGAGCGCCATGCTGGCCGCCCGGGCCGAGGGCGTCGGGAGCTGCCTCACCGCCCTGCTGCAGTTCTTCCACCCGACCGAGACCTTCGAGATCCTCGGGGTGCCGGCCGACCAGGGTTGGATCCTCTCGGGCACGGTGAGCTTCGGCTATCCCACTGGCAAGTGGGGCGTCGGGGGGAGGCTGCCCGTCCATCACGTCTCCTACCGGAACTCCTGGGGCACCGACGTCGGTTTCGAGGTGCCCGAGCCGCTGTGGCCGGGCTGACCGATATTGCGGTGCCGTTCGCTGGCACCGTGCTCAAGGTGGCGATCGCTCCCGGTGACGCCGTCGGGGCCGGGTCGGTGCTGGTCGTGCTGGAGTCCATGAAAATGGAACACGTCGTCGAGGCCGAAGTAGCCGGGCTGATCGAGTCGGTCCGGGTCGTCGTGGGTGATGCCGTGCAGTCCGGTGACGTGTTGCTCTCGATGCGCGCGTCGGAGGCGACCGAATCCACCGAGGTGGTGACGGAAAAGCGGACCGAGACGACGGGTGGGATCCGACCGGAGCTGTCCGAGCTGCGAACCCGGGTCGGGGCCACGCTCGACGCGGGCAGACCGGAGGCGACCATGCGGCGGCACGCCCGGGGGCGGCGGACGGCCCGGGAGAACATCGAGGACCTGTGCGACGCCGGCACCTTCGAGGAGTACGGCGGGCTGGTCATCGCCGCCCAACGGGCGCGTCGGAGCGTGGCGGACCTCCAGGCCAACACACCGGCCGACGGGTTGATCACCGGCATCGGGCGGGTGAATGGCGAGCTGTTCGGAGACGACGCCCGTTGCGCGGTGCTCTCCTACGACTTCACGGTCCTGGCCGGCACACAGGGCCAGATGAACCACCAGAAGAAGGACCGGCTGTTCGAGCTGGTCGAGCGGCTGCGACTGCCGGTCGTGCTCTTCGCCGAGGGTGGTGGCGGCCGCCCCGGCGACACCGACACGGCCGCCGTGACGGGTCTCGACACCGCAGCCTTTGCCTTGTTCGGTGCCCTCAGCGCGAAGGTGCCCCTGGTCGGGATTGTGTCGGGGCGTTGCTTCGCGGGCAACGCAGCGCTGCTGGGGTGCTGCCACGTCATCATCGCCACGCCCGACGCCAACATCGGGATGGGGGGCCCAGCCATGATCGAGGGGGGCGGCCTGGGGGTCTTCGCCCCCAAGGAAGTAGGCCCGATCTCGGTGCAGGTACCGAACGGAGTGGTCGACGTCCTCTGCGCCGACGAGGCGCAGGCCGTGCAGGCGGCCAAGAACTACTTGTCGTACTTCCAAGGGGACGTGGCCGACTGGATGGCACCCGACCAGGAGCGGCTGCGCGACGTCGTGCCACCCGACCGGCGCCGGGTGTACGACGTCCATGCGGCCATCACGGGGCTGGCGGATAAGGGGTCGGTGCTCGAGCTGCGGCCGTCGTTCGCCCCGGGCCTGGTGACGGCGTTGGCCCGGTTCGAGGGCCGGGCGGTCGGGGTGATCGCCAACAACCCCCTCCACTTGGCGGGTGCGATCGACGCCGCCAACGCCGACAAGGCGGCGCGCTTCTTGCAACTGTGCGAGGCGTTCGGCCTGCCGGTGCTGTCGCTCTGCGACACACCCGGGTTCATGGTGGGGCCCGAAGCCGAGGAGACCGCCCTGGTGCGCCACGTGTCACGGATGTTCGTGGTGGGCGCGTCGCTCACCGTGCCCTTCTGCTGCGTGGTGCTGCGGAAGGGGTACGGCCTGGGGGCGCAGGCCATGGCGGCCGGGTCGTTCCGCCGTCCCCTGTTCACGGTGGCCTGGCCGACCGGTGAACTGGGTGGCATGGGGCTCGAGGGGGCGGTGCGCCTGGGGTTCCGGCGGGAGCTGGACGCGATCGAGGACCCCGAGGAACGGGAAGCGGCCTTCTCGGCCATGGTGTTCCGGGCCTACGAGCACGGCAAGGCGCTCAACGTGGCGGCGCACTTCGAGATCGACGACGTCATCGACCCGGCGGCGACGCGGGCCCGTTTCGTGCACGCGCTGGCGGCGGCCGGCAGGGTCGACGGTGGTGGCCCGCCTGGGCGGGGCGGCCGGCGCCCCTTCGTGGACACATGGTGAGGGAGGATCGGGTCGGTGGCTGACATCGAGGAGCTCGTCGGGGCGTTGACCCTGGACGAGAAGTGCTCGCTGACGGCGGGCGAGTCGCTGTGGTATGTGCCGGCGGTCGAGCGGATGGGCATCCCGTCGCTCAAGGTCTCCGACGGACCCTCGGGCGTGCGCGGCGACTCGCTGATCGGGCGGCGCTCACTGTCGCTCCCCTGCGGCATGGCCGTGGGGTCGACGTGGGACCCCGGGCTGGTCGGGCGGCTGGGCGGCGTGCTGGCGGCCGAGGCCCGATCCAAGAACGTCCACGTGCTGTTGGGGCCGACGGTGTGCATCGTGCGGATGCCGCTGGCCGGGAGGACGTTCGAGTCCTTCTCGGAGGACCCGCTGCTGACGGCCCGCCTGGCCGTCGCCTACGTGCGTGGGGTGCAGGCCGGGCGCGTCGCCTGCTGCATCAAGCACTTCGCCTGCAACGACCAGGAGCACGAGCGGATGACGATCTCGGCCGAGGTCGACGAACGGACCCTGCACGAGGTTCACCTGGCGCCCTTCGAGGCCGCCGTCCGCGAGGCCGGGGTGTGGGCGGTCATGACGGCCTACAACAAGGTGAACGGCGTCTGGTGCGGCGAGCAGCCCGACCTGATCGGCCGGGTACTGCGCGGCAAATGGGGCTCGGACGCGTTGGTCATGTCGGACTGGTTCGGCACCCATTCGACGCGAGATGCGGCCGAGGCCGGCCTGGAGCTCGAGATGCCCGGGCCGTCGACGTGGCTCGGCCCCTCGCTGGCGTCGGCCGTGCGCGAAGGGGTGGTCGAGGAGGCGGTGGTGGACCAGAAGGTGCGCCACCTGCTCGGGCTCATGGAGCGCGTAGGGATCCTCGGGGCGCCGGCACCCTCGGCCGAGGCTGAAGAGGACGACCCGGGCCGACGAGCGGTGGCGCGCCAGGTGGCCGCCGCCGGGACGGTGCTCCTGGTGAACGACGGGCTGCTGCCGTTGGACGTCGGGGCCGTGTCGAGCGTGGCGGTGATCGGGCCCAACGCGACGCAACTGGCCATGGGCGGCGGCAGCTCCGAGGTGACGCCGCACCGGCGGCGCAGCCTGGCCGCAGCGCTGGCCGAGCGCATGCCCGAAGTGGACGTGCGCCACGAGGTGGGGTGCCGCATCGACAAGGGCCTGCCGCCCATCGACCTGCGCCTCCTGGGGGCCGAGTCGGTCCAGGTCGAGTATTTCGACAGTCCCGAGCCGCCGGGCGTCGACGCGGCGCCGGTGGAGGCGGAGCTGGCCCACACGGCGCGGGTGATGTGGATTGGGCCGCCCCGCCCGGGCCTCGAGATCGGCCGGTGCGCGGTACGGGTCTCCGCGACGTTCACCCCCGACTCTCCCGGGGTGTGGCGGCTGGGCCTAGAGAGCGCCGGGCGGTCGGTGCTCCGCCTCGACGGGCAGGTGGTGGTCGACAACACGGAACCCACGCGGGGCTCCGGGTTCTACGGCGCCGGGAGCGAGCCGGTCGAGGCGGAGTGCACACTCGAGGCGGGACGGGCCTACGCGCTGTCGGTCGAGGTGTGGCCGCGGTCGGACCACTCCCCCATTCTCGGCGCGCGCATCTTGGCCGACCGGCCGGTGGTGGACGACGAGTTCGCACGCGCGTTGGCGTCGGCCGCGTCCAGCGACGTGGCGGTGGTGGTGGTCGGGTCGAACGGCCAGTGGGAGTCCGAGGGGCACGACCGGGCGGACCTGTCGTTGCCGGGGCGCCAGCGCGAGCTGGTCGAGGCCGTGCTGGCGGCGAACCCACGGACCGTGGTGGTGGTGAACGCCGGCTCGCCGGTAGAGCTGTCCTGGGCCGAGCGGGCCGGGGCCGTGCTGGTGCCGTGGTACGCCGGCGAGGAGGGGGCCGACGCGCTGGCTGAGATTCTGGTCGGGTTGCTCGAGCCGTCGGGCCGCCTGCCCGTCACCTTCCCGGTGCGCGTCGAGGACGGGCCGGCCGGCGGGGACGAGCGGCGCTACCCCGGGGTGGATGGGCGCGTCGAATACGGAGAGGGCACGCTGGTCGGCTACCGGCACTACGAGACGGCGGGCGTGGCGCCCGGGTTCTGCTTCGGGCACGGGCTGTCGTACGGCGACATCGTGTTCGACGAGGTGACGATCACGGCAGAGCGGGTGTCGGCGCGGCTGCTGAACAAGGGTGCGCGGGCCGGCACCGAGGTGGTGCAGGTGTACGTGCGCGCGCTTGACTCCCGGGTACCACGGGCCGACCGGGAGCTGGCCGGGTTCGCCAAGGTGCTGGTGCCGGCCGGGGAGCAGTTCACGGCCGAGGTCGAGCTCGGGGCGGCGGCCTACCGGTACTGGGACGTGGACACACACGACTGGCGGTCCGACCCCGGGCGCTACGAGATTCTGGTGGGGGTCTCTTCGCGCGATATCCGGGCGTCGTCGGTGGTCGAGTGGCGCCCCGCCTGAGATGACGAAGCCGGGTGCCACCGGCACGTCGGAGGCGCAGCGCCCATGGACCTGGACGTGGGACCGCCTGCTCGTCGAGCCCCGGCGGCCGCAGTCGATCCGCGAACACCCGCACGCGCCGTGGTTGGCCGTCGCCGCCGTGTGCGTCGGGGCGTTCATGGGCCAGTTGGACGCCTCCATCGTCACCGTGGCGCTGCCCACGCTGCAGCGCACCTTCGACGCCTCCGTGGGGGCGGTTACCTGGGTCGGGCTCTCGTACCTGCTGGTGCTGGTGGCCACCGTCACCGCCGTGGGTCGCTTCGCCGACATGTGGGGGCGCAAGCTGCTGTACGTCTATGGCTTCGTCATTTTCACGGCGGCCTCGATGCTGTGCGGGTTGGCCCCGAGCCTCGGCGCGTTGTGCGGCTTCCGGGCCCTGCAGGCGGTGGGTGCGGCCATGCTGCAGGCCAACAGCCTGGCCATCATTGTGCTGGTCATGCCGGCGCGCTCGCTCGGACGCGCCATCGGGCTGCAGGGCACCGCGCAGGCGCTCGGGCTGGCCGTGGGCCCGACGGTGGGCGGGCTGCTGTTGGCTGCGGGTGGCTGGCGGTTGATCTTCTTCGTCAACGTGCCCTTCGGGGTGTTCGGCGCCATCGCCGCCATTCTGCTGGTGCCGCGATCGCAGAACCTGCAGGCGCGAGTGGGCTTCGACTGGACGGGGCTGGCCCTCTTCTTCCCGGCCATGGCGACGTTGCTGTCGGCCATCTCCTTCGGGGCGGAGGTCGGATGGGGCTCGGCGTTGATCGCCGGACTGTTTGCCGCTGCGGTGGTGCTGCTGGCCCTGTTCGTCTGGTGGGAGCGGCGCCAGCGCGACCCCATGATGGACCTCGGGCTGTTCCGGTCGGGACGCTTTTCGACCGGGATCGCGTCCGGCATGGGGTCGTACTTAGTCATGTTCGGCGTGCTGCTCCTGGTGCCCTTCTACTTCGAGCGCGGGTTGGGGTACGGGACGGTCCGGTCGGGGCTCTCGCTCATGGCCATGCCCCTGGCCTTCGGAGTGGTGGCGCCGCTGGCGGGACGGCTGGCCGACCGGTTGGGGGCCCGGCCGCTGACGGTGTCCGGCATGGCGATCGTTGCCGTGTCGCTCGGGATCATGGCGGTGCTGCGTCCCCCGACGGCTGTCTTCCTATTGCTGCTGGCCGCGGTGGGCATCGGGATGGGACTATTCACGTCGCCCAACAATGCGTCGATCATGGGGGCGGCGCCGGAGCAGCAGGCCGGCATGGCCTCGGGCGTGCTGAACATGACCCGGGGCATGGGAACCGCGCTTGGCCTTGCGCTGACCGGCTCGGTCTTCACCGTCGCCGGCGGGGACAACGGGTCGATGGCCGGTGCGGCGCACGCGTTCTCGGTCACGGCTTGGGTGTTGGCGGCGATCGCCGCGGCGGCGGGGGTGGTGTCGGCTCTGCGGTCGAACGGGACGTTGGCGTCGGCCACCTTGTCGTCGGTGGAGTAGTCGGGGACGAGTCTGCGGGGAATCGGATCAGCGGAAGGGCGCCACAGAACGCGACTAGCGGGTAAGGCCCTGGCCGTGCCAGCCGTCCCTGATGAGTCGTCCCCGTACAAGCGCATGAGGGCAGCCCCGATGGAGGTGGCTACCGGCAGTATGTGGAACTGGTGACGCCGGGAGCGCCCGACATACGATCTGCTCGGCGGAAGGAGCAGCATGGCCCTGAAGGCATCAGTCAAGGCGCCCTTTCTAAAGAGCGGCCGGGTGTGGACCGGACCAGCCAGGGGTGCCCATTTGGAGGGACCGAACAGCCTGCGCGTTTATTCTGGCCTCTACCAGGTCGAACTGAATCGATGGATTCGCCGGCTCCTGGCCCCTCGTCCCGCCATTTTCGACATCGGCGCGCAATACGGATTTGACGCCATCATGTTCGCCCGGCTCGGTTCCCCCGAGGTATTGACCGTCGAGGCCAACCCCGAGCTTAAGGGAGTCATTGAACGTAACGTCCAGCGCAACGATATGGGCGATCGCGTGACCATCGACATCAACTGGGTCGGCGACGGGACCGGGGACACGGTGACGTTGGACCAACTGGCAGAGGGTTCGTTCATGCCGGGCTTCATCAAGATGGACATCGAGGGGGCGGAGGCATCGGCACTTCGTGGTGCTCCACGAGTCCTCAGAGATTGTGACCGTTGGCTAATAGCGACGCACAGTCTGGATGTGGAAAACGAGTGCCTGACGCTCCTCTGTCAACATGGTTTTCTTATCGAAACGGTGGATCAGCGACGCTGGCTCCCGGACTACCGGCCAACAGTCCACAACCGATGGATAATCGCCAGGAGGCCCTGACTACCTCTTGTCCGAAGGGACGTAAACCCGTTCCATCTGAATGTTGCGCTGGTTGGAATCGAGCGTTGTGACCCCAGCGAAAAGCACCACCTTGACCGACGCCGTCGTGGCTGTAGCCGCAGATCTGGTTGCCGATAATCGAGGTGTACTGCGGTCTGGCGGTCAAACCGCTGATGAACCCGTCAAGCAAGACGTCCTGAGCGATCAGGACATTGGAGCA
Organism: Acidimicrobiales bacterium; assembly: GCA_035602795.1. Taxonomy (GTDB): domain Bacteria; phylum Actinomycetota; class Acidimicrobiia; order Acidimicrobiales; family RAAP-2; genus Bog-473. Next base: position 17,993 of record DATNLP010000524.1, read on the forward strand.
GACGAGACATATGTGTCCTTATGTGCCCACAAGCCACGAAGTGGGTCGGTCTGCTGGCAACCGAGCCAGGCATCTTCGGAAGGGTGCTGAAACAGATCGCACAGCGAGTCGCTAAGAAGGAGTCCGTTCCATAGGAGCATGGGTACGGGTCGCCCGGTGGGTCTGAGGATTCAAGGTACGCCGGGGGGCGAAATCCATCCCCACAGGGCGTTCCCAAGAGTCAGGGTTCAACAAATCTCCCCACCTTGGACGGCCTCACCTCCACCGGGGCAGTGCACTCCAGGGGAGAGAATTGCACAGCCAGGGCACGAAGGCAGAGGAGGCTGCCCAGTGATGCTGCCGGCCAACAACATTGAGACGCCCAGGGCGACACCGATAGCTACACCGACGAAGAAACGAATCACGGTCAACATCGTCTCAACCCTTCGACAAATCTCTACCTCCCGGTACTCTTATCACTCAAGGTTCTACGGGTCCACCCGATAGCGAGCCCTTTCAACGACCCCCCCTGCGTCTGACCTACCGCCCCGAGAACGACACGCTGGACATCGAGGCACGTCAAACGCTTGCACTCAGGTGAGTGGCGGAGACGAGACTCGCCACTCCGCCGGCGATAGGCCGGCGCGACCAACGGCTGCCCGGCGAAGTGTTGTCGAAGCGTTGTGACGGATGTGTCCGGTTGGCTCCCTCGGCTGCGGAGCGGAGGCGTCATCCCCTGGTGCACTTGCGGACGAAGCCTTGCTGCGACGTCAGCCCAGGGGCTTGACGGTTACCGAAGGCCGGTACAGGCCGGGGGCCGCCGCGCCGACTTGAGGCAGAGAGAGGCGGGCCGCCCAGCGGGCGGAAACCGAATTCGGCTGTCAGGTGCGGTCGAGCTCCGGCACGCTGGTCCCGTTCGTCTGGTGGGAACCCCGCGACCGCGACCCCCATGGTCGACCTCGGGCTGTTCCGCTCGGGGCGTTTCTCGACCGGGATCCCGTCCGGTATGGGGTCGTGCCTGGTCATGTTCGCGTGCTGCTGCCGGTTCCCTTCTACTTCGAGCAGGGGTTGGCGTACGACACGGTCCGGTCGGCAGTCACAGATGGCGATGCCGCCAGCCTTCGGCGTGGTGGCGTCGTCCGCTGGCTCCCGACTCGGACCGGATCCGTTCTCCAACCCCCGTGAGGAATTCGTGGCGATAAATCTGACACGGGCGGCGCAATCTTCCGGAGCGACCCCCGTTTTCTGCTCGGTGGAGTCCCCGATCAGTGGCTGGATTGCTCAAGGAGATCATCCCCTTTGCTCCCCGGTCGCGGGGGTCAACTGCCGATAACTGTCGCGGCTGGGCCAACTCCGGGAAGAGGGCGGGATCATGCAAGGGCACGGGAGAGCGCGGGCGACTCTCCGCGCGCGGCTGAAGTACACCTTGGCGGTGGGTGTGGCCGCCGTGGCCGCTCTGGTCGGCGCCTGTACCCCCGCGATAGGTCCGGCTCGCGCGCAGACAGCCGCGACCTCCGCGCCGAACCTCCTGACCGGCGATCAAGCGTCGTTCGCCGGAACCACCGGAGGATGGGTCGGCAGCAACGCCATGCTGACGCCCGGCTCGGATTCCTCATCGCTGCGAGTCACCGCCACCGCCCTGTCGTGGGTGGCCGCGTGGAGCGCGCTGCCACCCTCGGGCCGCCCCACCCCCGCCACCGCGGGCGACAAGTACACCGGAGACGCCACCGTCGAGAAAAGCCTCGTGTCACCGGCGAACATGGGTGACGCCCTCGTCTTTTTCAACTCGGCCGACACAATCCTCAATGCGGTGTGGGGCCAGGCCATCGCTCCCGCGGCGTCCACCTGGAGCACCCTGCCCAAGGTGGTGGCGATGGCCCCGGCCAGCACTGCCTACGTCGCTCTCGTGGTGATCTCTTATAGCGCGTTGATGGGACAGGGCTTCCAGATCGAATCTCCCGTGTTGAACGTTCTGAAGGCGCCCGACACTGCTCCTTCGGTGGTCGGACCGCTTTCCACCACGGGGAACCAGATCATGCAGGCCAACGGCCAGCCCGTCACGCTACGGGGTCTGGTGATGCCGGGGCTCGAGCAGAAAGGCACCCTGCCCGGAACCGGCGTGAGCGAGCAGGCCGTCATCGAGGCCAAGGACTGGGGGGCCAACTTCGTTCGCGTACCGCTGGGCGAGCAGTTCTGGCTGTCGTCGAACTGTGACTACGTTCCGAGCTACGTCTCCACGGTCGACCAGGTCGTCAAGTGGATCACTTCGCTCGGCATGGTGGCTCTGCTCGACCTGCATGCCAACACCGTGGGAGGTTGTGAAGGCGGAGGCCCGCACAACATGGCCGACGAAGCGCAGGCACCGACGTTCTGGAGCGAGGTGGCACAGCGATACGGCAACCCGACCTCCCCCGAGTACAACCCCCTCGTAGCCTTCGACCTCTACAACGAGCCGCACAATGTCTCCGACGCCGTCTGGCTCAACGGGGGCAAAACGACCGACAGTGTGGGAGGCCAGACCTACCAGGCCGCCGGCATGCAGCAGCTCTACAACTCGGTCCGCGCCGCCGGGTCAGAAAGCTTGGTGTTCATCAGCGGCCTCAACTGGGCCAGCAGCCCTCCGTCGACCCTCGTTAAAGGCTCCAACATCGTTTACGCGGTGCACTACTACACGTGCCCGAACAACGCGCTCTCCGCCTGCACGAACGCCGAACCCTACGACGCCGCCCAAGACCTGAGCCAGTGGGTCGGGCTCTCGGTCACCGAGCCCGTCGCGGTCACCGAATTCGGCTGGCCCTCCCAGGGGAGCGGCACCTACGACCTCAATGTGATCGAGTACGCCAACTCGCACGGCTGGGGCTGGAGTGCCTTCGCCTGGGAGGATCGACAGTATCCGACGGAGTGGGACCTGACCCTCCCCTGGCTCGGTGACGGCACGGCCGAGCCTTCGCCCTCGGGGGTGCCCGCCCTGCTCGCGTTGGCGACTTCGACCTGACCGACGCTCTTGAACAGCATCTCGCTCCAGCCGCGAGGTTTGGCTGACGGTGGAGACAGGGGTCGAACGGGACGCTTTGACCCGCGCGGTGTCCCTACACGACCAGAGGTGGTCACATAGACGAGCCGCCGGGGATCAGCGGGACGGCGCGGGGCAATTTACTGGCGTAAAGCTCCTTCGGCCTTCCGACGCTTCCAGAGAGATGCGTTCGCGGCAATCGAGGCGGTCAGCAATCTGCCAGCGAAGTACATCCACAGCAGAAGCGCTAGGGCGACTCCGATCGCACCATAGAGCGAGGACTTCCTCGACACCTCATAGGCAACGTAGGTGATGGTCAGCAGATGAAGAAGCCCGACGCCCAGACCGACCATGACGGCCCCAGGGAGGAGCGCAGTCCATTCGCAGTCGTCATGAGGCAGCCACAGCGATGCCAGGAACCATGCTGTACCCGATCCCACGATGGTCAGAACAAAGGCAAGAAACCGCAGTGGTATCGACTGCGACCCCATCCAGGCCGCCAAATCGGCGAAACCGAAGAGCGCGGTGGTGCATCCAAGCAGGATGAGGGGGGCCCACGGTGTTGGCTTCCGCGAGGGTTGGACCCCCCAGATCAATCGGTGCACGATCCACAGCACCCCGACGAGCGATCGGGCCGTGAAAGCCAACGCGATGCCTCCGAGCACCAGCGCCAAGATACGGTTCACCAGCGACAAGCTGCTTGTGCTTCCCACCGCACTCGCCAGAAGGCCACCAATGCCAGCCGAGCGCGCGGCATCCTCCGGATCCTGGCCGACACCGGTCGACGCCAATCCAAAACCCGTCACCACCACAAAGGCATACGGCACGAGGAACATGAAGAGTCGAAAGGCAACCGCCGCTGCCAGTACGCCTCCGCCGGTCTGTGCATCGCGTTCAACCGCCTCAAAGGCCGAATCGATCGAGGCCGAGCCGGCACGGCGGGCCTCGAGGTCGGCCCGAGTGCGCTGCGCCCTCGTACGCAGACGCTCCAACCTGCCGGGGGCATGGTCCAACGCCATTCGGTCCCCGGAGCCGTCTCGTTCGGATGGCGTTAACTGGTCAACCGGATGGTTCCCCGAATCGTCGACTGCAGCCATGTTGCATTCTTGACCATCCGCGGTGAAGGGCGTCGGCGCTCGCCACAAATCACCCCAAACTCAAGGATGACCGCAGCGTCGTCGTTCAGGAGCGCACCGCTAGATGGCGGCGGCCGAAGGCAAAAGCCAGGCCATAGAGAACCGCTACCACTACGAGAAGGAAGCGGAACCCCGTGATCAGCGAGAGGTAGGCGAGGGCTCCGCCGAGGATCGCCCCGAGCAGGTTTGCGCCAAAGGCAGTGGTGGAAGAACTCACATCCCTGAAGCGTTGGGCGAAGACGAGGTTGGCGATGAAGATCGGGGCGAAGGCGAGCGCTGTCGCCGCCAAGAAGCGCAACACGACCGGAAGACCCAGCAGCGAATCTTGCGGGACGACGAAAGCGACGCCCAGGGATACGAGCAACGCAACGTACAGCAACATCGGGCGTGGGAGCTTTATGTGCCGCGCGGTCTCGATCGACGCGTAGACACTCAGCAAGACGCCGGCGAACACGAGCGAGTTCACGAACCAAGTCGTTCCGAACAAGAGCGCGAACTGGACGAGATTCTTTGTCTCGAGCAACAGGAATGCTGCTCCCATCCAGAACAGGTCCAGGAATGGAGCCATCTTGTTGAGCGGCCCCGTCGCCACCCGCACCACGAGGAGGGACGCCGCCAGGATCAGGCCGAGGACCAAGAGATAGAAGTTCGGGATCGAAGGAACCGGCAGGTACGGGTACGGACGGTCGTCCGAGACCGGCGCCACCGTCTCTCCTTTCCAGAAGCTCGCGCAGCCCGGAGTTTTGCCGTCGAGCGCGACCGTGAGTACCGCCTGCTCCCGTCCGCTCAGGGTGTTTCCGACCTCGACACACGGACGCGAGCCGAACACATCGTCGAGGCTCGTCGCATAGCGGTCGAGCAGGAACGGCTGGTAGTAGTTGTACATGACGAAGGTACCGCCGGGGGCCAGGTGAGATCTCGCAACTTGAATGGCCTGGGTCGTGAGCAAGTAGTTCTCGAGGCCGACAGGTGCGGACTGCCCCGTGAGCGCTGTCTGGGAGTCGGGCAGCGCATAAAGGATGAGCGAGTAGCGCTTGTTCGTATCCTGTAGGAACGCCCTTCCGTCGTCGACATAGACGCTCACGCGCGGACTCTCATACGCGTGCTCGGGGTTGTCCTGCTTCCCGAGAGCCACGAGCTCCGGGTCGATCTCGACCGCGTCGACGTGGCGACTCCCCTCCGACAGTGCCACGCCGACGTCATTGCCGGTCCCCGCTCCGATCACGAGCACGTCGGAGAGCGAGCTGCGTGTCACGTGCCGGTAGGGAAAGAAGTAGAAGGGCTCGATCCTGCGCAACGTGGAAATCGAGTACAAGGTCTGGTAGGGGATGTTGTTGGCCGAGACCGACAACCCGCGGTAGCTATGGCCGTCGACGGTCGTGGTGATGTTGCTCGTGGTGATTTTGTAGTAGGGGGACCAAACATCGACGCTCGACAGCGATTCGCCCAGCAGCATCAGCACTATGGCGGCGATCAGGATCCACTGCCACCACCGCTCCTTTAGGCCGAGAAGCAACACGAACAGCACGGCGACCACCGCTCCCCACGCGATGGGCGGGAGCCCGACGAAGGAAAGCGCCGAGAACAGCGCGATCCCGCCGATGCTGCCGATGATGTCGAAGCGGTAGGCGTCGAGCGGCTCGAACTGAGCGAAGGTCCGGGCCAGGGCCTGGCCGAGACCGGCCATCACGAGGACCACCAGCGCGAAGATCACCGGGAGGCTCACCCACTGCGACACCGGATGGTGGCCCGAGAGGCCCTGGAACTCGTTGGGGCCGCGCAGGGTGACGAGCTTCACCGGGAAGATGAGCGCGAACGCGACAAGGACCGCCAGTGCGGCCGGCGTCAGGCGAAAGAGATTCCGTGACGAACGGGCGAGCAGGAACCCCACACCGATCCCCAAGAAGCTCGCCAAGAGCACAAAGTTCGGGATGTTCGCCAGGTGGACGTTGTTGGCGGCCGTCCAGCGGATGAGTGCGAGCTCGAGGAAGAGCGTCAGCATGCTCAGCGTGACGAGCCGCCACGGGCTCCCCTCGGACGTGAAGCCGGCAGGCCATGCGGCGGGCAGGCGCCGAGGCTCGCTACTGCTGACGGTGGGGGTGGTCGTGGTGGCCATCGGTGGGTGCGGGAGCCGTACGAATGTCGTCAGGCGACCCGGCGTCTTCGGCAAACATTATCCAAGAGCGGATCGCCGGCACAGACGGCTTGGAATAGGCGTGTGTGGCATCACGTGCGCGCGTACAACTCGCCGAGCGTGGCCCCTTCGGTCGCGTGCTCCGGCAGTTGGAGGTGCTCGCGTCGGGTCGGCGGAACGCCGCCGCGCCGACGTGGGGCAAAGAATGGCGGGCCGCCCGGCGGGCGGCAACCGGATCCTCGGCGCTCAGGTGCGGTCGAGCTCCAGCATCTTGATGGCGTTGCCGCGGAGGATCTTGTAGGCCTGCTCGTCGGTGAGGCCGACGCACAGCTTCTCGATGTAGGCCTCCGAGTAGGGCCACGTCGTGTCGGTGTGCGGGTAGTCGGTCTCGAAGCAGATGTTGTCTTCACCGACTTCTTCGAGGGAACGCAGACCGTGGCGATCAGCGGTGAAACACCCGAATATCCGCCCGTAATACTGAGTCGAAG
>DATNLP010000535.1:0-3460 GCA_035602795.1 Acidimicrobiales bacterium
CCCCGCCACTCCGGGCTCGTCGACCACGGCCGTCCGGTGGCCGTAGACGAGCGCGGCCCGGTCCAAGAAATCAGCCACCGTCAGCGCGACGCGCATGCCACCCCCCGTGTTCCCGGCTCAGTCCCAACCAGCAGACCGAACTTAGTTGACGGCCCGTGGCCGCTCTAGAAGTGCCCGAGCACCGGGTGGGGTACGTAGGGCTTCTCGAGCTGCGCCACCTCGTCGGGAGTGAGGGACAGCTGCTCGGCCGCCAAGGCGTCCTTCAGGTGCTTCTTCTTGGTCGACCCCACAATGGGGGCCGTCACGCCCGGCTTCTGCAACAGCCACGCCAGAGCCACCTGCGCCGTCGGCGCGCCGCGCGCCGCGGCAACCTCGCCGGCCGCCTCGACCACGTCGAAGTCGGTCGGCTGGTCGTAGAGGTAGTCGGTGAAGTTGTCGGTGCTGGAGCGCGTCGTGTGCCGCCCCCCGTCGCGGGTGCGGTTGCCGGCCAGGACGCCGCGGGCCAGCGGGCTCCAGGGGATGCACCCCACTCCCTGGTCGAGGCAGAGCGGGATCATCTCTCGCTCCTCCTCGCGGTAGATGAGGTTGTAGTGGTTCTGCATGGAGACGAACTTCGTCCAGCCATGGACCTCGGCCGTGTGCTGCGCCTTGGCGAACTGCCACGAGAACATGCTGCTCGCCCCGATGTAACGCGCCTTGCCCGACCGCACCACGTCGTGTAACGCCTCCATCGTCTCCTCTATGGGCGTGCGGGGGTCCCAACGGTGGATCTGGTACAGGTCGACATAGTCCATGTCGAGTCGCCGGAGCGAGGCGTCGATGCCCGAGAGGATGTGCTTGCGTCCGAGGCCGCCCCCGTTCTCGCCCGGCGTCACCGGCATGAACACTTTGGTCGCGATGACCGCCTCGTCCCGGGTGAGGTACTTGGGCACGAGCCGTCCGGTGGCCTTCTCGCTCGCCCCGCCCGAGTACGTGTCAGCCGTGTCGAAGAAGGTGACGCCGCCCTCGACAGCGCTCCGCACAATCGGGTCGGCCGCGTCCTCGTCAATGACCCAGGGTCGCTCGCTGCTGTTCCCGAACCCCATCATGCCGAGGCAGATCCTCGACACCCGTATGCCGGACGTGCCCAGATTCGTGTAGTTCATGGTTGACCTCGCTCGGACGCTCCCCGCCGTTGGGGCAGCACCCGCAGGCTTACCAGGTGCCGGCCCGACCCCGCGCGCTCACCCGGGCGGGCGCCGCCCGCTCGGGAGCAGCCGCTGTGGACGTGGCTGTGCCGTCGCGCTTCCCGCCCCCGTCGCTGCTCTCGTAGCCGTTGCAGTTGCAGTCACATCCCGAGCTTCCGCCACTGTTGCCACTCCCACGTCCACTCCCCCCCGACGCTCCACCTGAGGAAACCTTCGGCGGCGCCGTGGTCGTGGTGGTCGGCCACCGGGGCGGACTGGTCGTGGGCGTGGTGGTCTTTCGCGGAGGCGCCGTGGTCGTCGTCGTGGTCGTAGCCGTCGACTGCGTGGGCGCCGTGGGCGTGGTGGTCGTGGGTGGGTTGTTGGTCAGAACGGTCAACGTGGCGGTGGGCGCCGGCGTGGCCGGTGCCGCGCCGCCGGTGCCGGTGCCGGTGCCGGTGCCGAAGGTCGTCCCCTGGCCCCGCCCCGAGGACGAGGACGAGGACGCCAGCTGTGAGCCGCCGAGACTGGAAGGGCTCGGCGGCGTCGTGGGTGCCGTGGTGGCGCCGGCCCGGCCGGCCGGCGGAGTGGGCGACGTGAACGGCACAGGGCCGGCCCCATGGCCGGCCCGCGCCGGCGGCGCGTGCTGGGCGCTAAGGACGGGCGTAGAAGCTGGGCCGGTGAACAGCAGGCCGAGGACGACCGACAGGGTGGCCGCCAGCACACTGGTCAATGCGATGGCTCGGTTGCGCAGGAGGTGCGTTCCCGGCGTGCTCGCGAGCGCGGCCGCTAGGCCTGCCGTGGCGGCAGCCGCGGGAATCGGGTGTCCGAAATCTGGCGACTCGAATACCTCTTCCAGGGTGGCATAGTCGTCGACGTTGGCCCACTCGGGCGTCGGTCCCTCCATCTCCCTCCAAGGAGCGTGGCGGCGCACTCAGGGGCTTCGCCGGAGCCCTGACCCCCGGAAGTCTTTAGGTTTACCCCTCCGGATTCACCATATAGGGGGAGGGTCTTTGTGGGAACCACCCCTGGCCATGACTCCGGAAATCGACGCTTAAATCTCCCGAACGCCCGTTCGATTTCAGAAAACATTGTGGAGAAGTAGGGAATACGCACCAATCCCGCGGCGTGGGCGGGTCGATTCAGGCCGAGGTCGACGCGAGCATCTGCCCGAGGCCCGAAACCGTGGCTCCGACGCCGCCGAGAACGCCGGTGAGCGACGACGCCGGCGGGACGGCGGTACCGACCTGGCTGGCCGTGGTGCTCACGGTCGTACCGGCCGCCGCCACGGTATTGCCGGCGACCACGACGACGGCGCTGAAGGGATCGGTGTTGGTCGACGGCGGCGGGGTCGGGGCCGGGGCTCCGCCGGTCCCGGTGGCCGGGGTCGTCGGCACGATGGTGCCGGTGGTGCCGGTGGTGCCGGTGGTGCCCGCTGGAGTCGCCACGGCGACCTGCGGAACTGGCCCCGTGGCACTGGTCAGGACCGCCGGCTGGGTTCCCAGGTCGTTGGCCGCGAACGCCGGCGTGCTACTCGGGGACGGTGACGGTGCCGCGGACGCCGGTGCGGTGCCGCTCCCCTTCCCGGCCGGTGCCGCCGCCTGCGCCTGCACCTGCGGGGCGCCGGGTGAGTTGGGGTGGCCGCTCCCAGACGCCACGCCGGCCACCACCAGCACGGTGGCGGCCACGCCGCTGATGGCCGCGACGGCCCGCTGGCGGGCGGAAGCATCCCGGGGGGTGAACGCCAGCACCGTGGCACCGGGACCTTCGGGATCCATGGTGCCCTCCTCGTCGTCGTCGGCCAGGGGCTGCCCGAAATCGCGCGAGAGGAACACCTCCTCGAGCGGACCGGTCTTGAACTGGGGCTCGGGGTCGTACGAGTTCGCGGCGAGCCAAAGCTCGTCGAGCCAAGTCGGGGAGTCGATCTCTTCCGAGTGCCCGAACTCCCGCGAGAGAAAAAGCCCCTCCAAACTCGAAATCGTCCCCACGTCGTCGTGGTCGGACATCGATCCCTCCCTCCTCCGTCGGATCCGTCCACCTGAGTAACGACGGTGTGTCCCCCGACTTACTGCTGCAATGGCGATTGCAGGCCAAGTCGTCCGGACCCTCCCACCGTCGGGCTCAACGCGGGATGACCAGGCCCGAGAGCGGCATCTCGGCACACCGTCGTCCGGGTCGAGAGCACCCGCGGCCACGGTTCGACCGGGGTCGCGACCGGGGTCACCGGCGGCGACTTCACGGGGGCGGCGCCGAACGTTCTTCGTGTGTACGGCGGAAGTAACCGCTGAGCGTCTCTT
>DATNLP010000596.1:0-9366 GCA_035602795.1 Acidimicrobiales bacterium
CGATTCAGAGCGCCAAGACCATGCGGCTAGATACCACCCTGCCATGGCAAGAACCTTGGCCGTACGGGCCGCGCCGAGGGCTTGTAGTGCCGGTAGAGCGATCGTGCGTGGGTCACCGGTGGGCGTGGTGCCGACCAAGACCATGCCGGCGCACGGATGGGGGTGGCGCAGGGCGTAGTTGAGCCCAACGAAGCCGCCCATGGAGTGGGCAAGCACGCCGACGCGGTCATAGCCGAGGTGGTCCCGTAGCTCGTCTAGATCGTCGGCGATCCGTTCGAATGTGTAGGAGGCACTCGGCGCGACTTCTGAGCGTCCACTTCCGCGATAGTCGTGGTACACCATTGTGTACGTGTCTTCAAGCGGTACGAGGGTGTTGGCCAGGGTGTCTGAGATGTTGGCGGGCCCGCCATGGCAAGCCAGGAGAGGAGGTCCGTTGCCCCGGACGAGGTACCGGAGTCGGATGTTGTCCGAGGTCTTGAAGTCCGCCACCGAGCAGATGTTAAGCCCACCGAGTCTCGGGACCGAAGATCGCTGCACGCCGGCCCGAGTCTCGGGACCGAAGATCGCTGCACACCGGCCCGAGTTCGATGAAGTGAGGTGGTTCTGAAGCGTTCCACCATCCCGGCGAGTGTTATATGGGATGTCTAGTACCGTCCCATGCCGAAAGGTTCGCCTATCCCAGGCAGTAGTCGGGCGGAGTACCTGCGTACAAAGGACACCCACGACTCGTGAGTAGCGCGGATCAGTGGCCCGCTATCTTCTCGAAGTTCTCGGACAGGCGGGGCTCGCCCAGGTGCTCGCGCATTCGCCGGGCGGCCGGGCCCACCCGCGACCAGAGCCCCTGCATCCACCACATATCAAGGACCAGCCCGCGGTCGAGCACGCCCTGGTTGACCAGGGTCCCGACGACTTCGCCGAAGTTCAGAATCTTCTGCACGGCGGGATCGTCGGGGCTGGCTGCCTCTGGGTCGAAGTCGTCGGCAAGCACAGTCCGGACGGCGTCGGTGAGGTCCATTTCGGTGCCCCAACGAACGATCTGCATGACGAGATTGGCGTCGTCGTAGGTAGCTGGCATGGTGATCTCCTTTACACCTTAGAGGGCTCGCTGCTCAGCGTCCGAGGTCCGTCTGACCTTCGGTCGCTCGCAAAGAACCGTCTGAGATCGTAGACGGATAAGGCCGGAGCTAGGTATTGGTTTCCAGCCGTGAACTTGTGCCTGGCCGTGGCCGACGTCGCTGCATAGGTGACCCAAAACCGGCGATCTGCGCGACCCCACGCTCCAACGAAGCCCGATTTTAGGGGGCAGGGTGATGACACCGGAGGGCCGGAGCGATATGGGCGGACCAATAGGACCAACCGGTCATGCCGGGGGACCCGCGATCCGGCATTACCGGACAGTGTCAGCCGTCGTAACACCTGTGGAGTGCGGACGACACCCCGTTGATCCGATGCGGCTACGCTCGCGGAATGGCACCGGTGCTGCCGGCGACGCGCCATCACCAGCACGTCTACGATGACAGCCAACGGTGGGAGCGATTCACTCCGCGGCCGGACGACATCTTCATCACGACTCCGCCGAAGTCGGGGACGACATGGATGCAGGGCATCGTGGCTTCGCTGTTGTGGCCCCACGGCGACGCGCCTGCTCCCGCCTTCGACCTGAGCCCCTGGCTGGACGCCCGGATAGTTCCGTTGGACGACATGATCGCGAGGGTCGACGCGATCCCACACCGACGGTTCATCAAGACGCACAGCCCAGCCGACTGCACGCCGATCTTCACTGAATGCCGCTACCTCGCCGTCTATCGAGACGGACGTGACGCACTCGTCTCATTCGCAAACCACCGGCGCAAGATGCGGCCGGAAGTGATAGAGGCCCTCAACACCATCGCAGCCCGGGACGGCGTCGCACCATGGCCACCGGTGTGGGATGGCGACATGGACCAACTGTTCGACGAATGGGTCGACTGGGGGACGCCCATGGAACACCTGGCCTCGTGGTGGCCGAATCGCCACGAGCCGTTCGTGCTGCTCGTCCACTACGCCGACCTCATCCGCGACCTCGGCGGCGAGATGCGGCGCATCGCCGACTTTCTCGACGTCGACATCCCCACTGCGCTCGGGAGCGAGGTCGTAGAGCGGTGCAGGTTCGAGGCGATGAAGTCACAACATGAAGCATCGGCGATCCTAAAACAAGCCTTTCCCGAAGGCGCGACTGCATTCTTCAACCAGGGGACGAACGGGAGGTGGCGCGCCCAGCTCAGTGAGGCGCAACTTCGTCGATACGAGCAACTCGCCGCCGAGCGCCTTCCCGAAGATGCCGCCCTGTGGCTCGAGCATGGTTCCCTCGCCCTGGGTGCGCTGCTCTGACTTCGCCCCAACGTCGGGTGGTAGTGATGGTCTGATTTGGGTCCACCCTGGGGCCGCCACCCGAGGGGTCCACCAGGAGCCGCAGCAGTCCGGAGGACAAAGACCCACCCATTGATCTGAATCTGCGGATCGACGACCTACGCGCACTGGGGGGCCGTCCCGGGCGGTCGCCCTGGGTCTGATCCACGGGTGAAGACACTCGCCCCGATAACGCTGGACTCACCGTCCCCGAAGACCGGCCTGCCCCTAGCCCACTCGTGCCGCAGGGTGTCACCCCAAGTCCGGCGGTCTGAAACAGGCGCAGCACGGATGTTCCGCGCGTTTTGGGACACCTAACCCTCCCGGACTGAAGTGGCCGCACCATTGAGAAGGACGTCGACGGCCCTTACGAGTCGATCTTGCAGTGGCTCGTCGGGCAGATCCCAATAGCGACCGAGCCAGTTGAGCGTGGTGAGCAACATCACCGCTGTGAACACCTCGGCGAGTTGGTGCGGGTCGCGGTCAGGGCGCAGTTCTCCAGCCTCTTGGCCCTGCCGCAGGAGCGCGGTGAGCAATCGATACGTGGTCTTTTGTTCCTCTTGGATCGGTCCTGGTGCGCCGAAGAACGCAGGAGTTCGATCGACCACGGTGGCGAGGAACTCCCGGTCACCTGAAAAGGCCAGGGCCCATAGCTCGATCACCTCCATCAGACGCTCGACCACGGTTCGCTGCGTGTCAGCGAGCTCGAATTCGAGAAGGGCGTGGTAGGCGGCGACCATCTCGGTGGCACTGGTGTCGAGGACGGCCAGCTTGCTGGGGAAGTAGTTGAAGAACGTCTTCTCGCTGATCCCCACCAGCTCGATGATGTCCTGGACGCGCGTCTCGTCGAAGCCGCGCTCGTGAAAGAGCCGCAGTGACGTCTCGCGGATCTCCTGGCGGAGCCGGTCCTTTTGCTCCTGCCTGCGCCCCATCAGCTTCCCTTCAATATTCGTACAGCCACTGTAGACATTGCGGCCCGGATCCATAATACTTACAGACACTGTACGAAATAGGAGCGGACATGGCGACCACGCTGGCGGAACGTGAGCAGGTTCTCGAGCCCAAGAGGGTGGCTGGACCGAACAAGGGGACAGGAGCGGCCCGGTTCGTCCTGGGACTGGCGCTGGCTGGGCTGAGCGCATTCCTTGCCACCTGGGCTTTTCCCCCCTATGGCATCTGGCCGCTCATCTTCGTGGCCTGGGTCCCGATGCTGGTCGCCCAACATCGGGTCTTGCCCCGACGCTGGTCCTCGCTGGCGGTCGCGATCGGCATCGGGGGCTATGTCGCCGGCTACCTGCACGGCGTCGTCGATCCGAGCTTTGCCTGGTGGGTGGCGTGTATCCCGCTCGTGGTCGCGCTGGCGGCGGGCCTCGGTGCCATCGGCGCCCGCAACTTCGACGAGGCGACCGGTTACGCGTTTTTCGTCTTCACTTTTCCCCTCATCTGGACCGCCCTCGAGTTCTTGCGTGGCTTTGCTCCCGGCATCGGCACTCAGGGGTATCTCGCCTACGCACTGTTCAAGGAACCGTGGCTGCTGCAGCCGGTGAGCGTCCTCAGCGTCAACGCACTCAACCTGCTCATACTCGTCGTGAACTGGACGATCGGCCTCGGAGTCCTCATGCTCCTCGAGCGTCGGCGCCCCTTGGGCAGCCGCCTGATCTCCCGGCGCGTCATGGCGGTATCGGGGATCCTCTGCGCTGTGGCCGCCGGAGTGTGGGTGTGCGCCAGCCTCCTTATGTTCCAGGCCGATGCTCCGACGGTGACGGTGGCCGCCATCCAGCCCGGCGTGCCCGGGCCCGGGAGCGTGCACGCGAGTCGGGACCTCACCGAGGACTTGAGCCGGGACATCACCCAGACCCGGATGGCCGCCAAGGAGGGGGCGAAAATCGTGGTGTGGCAGGAGGGGACCCTCACCGTCGATCCGCAGCACAATCCGATCGGCCCCGAGCTGTCGCAGCTCGCACGGAGTACTCACGTCTATCTCGTGGTCGGTTACCGCTTCGTGACTGCCCGGGGCCAACACAACGACGCCACGGTGATCTCGCCCTCGGGGCGGTACCTCGGTGTCTATGGCAAACAGCACCCGGCGCTGATGTTCGCCGCGGATCAGCAAAGTGTCGATGCGGGGACGATGCCCGTGTACCAGACCCCCTTTGGCCGGCTGGCCACGATGATCTGTTTCGACGCTGACTACACCGACACAGCCCGCAGCGCGGCCCTCCATGGTGCTCAGATTCTGGCCGTGCCCTCGCAAGACCCGCAGGGCGACGCCACCAAGCACTACGGACTGCTCGTCTTCCGGGCGATTGAAAACCGCCTGACGATGGTTAAGGGCGACTTCGCCTACGGCTCGGCCATCATCGATCCTTATGGACGCATCCTGGCCAGCGCCATCACCCCGCAGGGTTCACGGGCCACGTTGCTGGTCAAGGTCCCCGTTGGCACCGGCCACAGCCCACTGGTCGAGCTCGGCAACCTCTGGGGATGGCTGATCATCGCTGGTGCGGTAGTCGCCGTTGTCCTTGGTGCCCGCAAGCTCGGGCGAGGGACCACGGACGACGTCGCGCTGAGGCGTGCCGGCGGGTAGGAGGCGCTTTCCGGAAGGGGCAGTGGCCGTTCCTGGTCGGCGAACATTCGAGAGGACCGGCCGGTGATGCATCTCGGAAGAGCCGGCTATTCGGCGGCCGCCCGATTGTTACGGAGGAAACGGCGCGAGTCGGCAATTTCCGACGTCGACGTCCAGCCTTCCCTCGAGGTATCCCATTTTGACAGAGCAATGAGCAAGTGGGGCATGACTGGAGTTCCTTGGTCTCGCTCTGGTCTTTTTTCTGTGGTTCGCGACGGTGATGTGGAAGTACCTGAGGCACGTGGACGTTTGCAAGCTGCTGCGTGAGAAAGGGGTGAAGTCCAGCGCTCCAAGGTGATCAGGCTCATAGTCCCGGCGACGGGGGCAGCTTGTCCCGCTCTCCGACACGGCACAGGAACTACGCGATGCGTGTGCCCACCGCCAGGTTGTCAGGGTGATAACCGCTCGATCCCCCAGCTTCCCTCCTGAGCCTCGTAGCGGAGCCGATCGTGCAGGCGATCCGCTCCTTCCTCCCATAATTCGACGACTTCAGGCCGGATCCGGTAACCGCCCCATCGAGGAGGGCGGGGTGGCGCCGTTTCGTCGGGGAACACTTCGGCCAAGTCGGCCACCCGCTGTTCGAGCACCGCTCGGCTCGCAACAACCTCACTCTGGAGGCTTGCGACCGCGCTACGGCGAGCCCCTGGCGGCCGCGACCGCCAGTAGGCGTCCGACTGATCGTCATCTACCTCCTCGACTGCTCCAGTCACCCGGACCTGTCGGTGCACTGGGAGGAACCAATGGAAGAGGGCAGCGGCGAATGGATTCGCCCTCAGTTCCCGGCCCTTGTCGCTTTCCCGGTCGGTATAGAAGACGAGACCTCGATGGTCGATGCCCCGGAGCAGCACCATTCTGGAGGACGGGCGCCCATCGGTCGTGGCTGTGGCAACTGCCATCGCCTCGGGCATGGGCTCGCCAGCTGTTCGCGCCACCTCGAGCCACCGGGACAGCTGGGTCATCGGATCGGGATCGACGGACGCTTCGTCCACGGCCACAGTCTGCCCGCTTGGGACTAGTGGGGCAGCCCGAGATCATGGAAGCCTGTCGCTCGAGTCGCCGCCAGCGGCCCACTGTCCGCGCGTACGGGGATACGCATGACCCGCCCGGTACCGGTGGCTTGCAGGAGGAGTCGACCTAACAGAAACTCAGTCGACCGAGGTCAGCGAGGGCGAAATCGCAACCACCGTGCATGGAGCGTCGCTCGCTGCTTGTCGTCGAACACGAGTTCCGCATTCACGACGATCTCGGATTCGGAGACCTTCTCGGGTTCGGCACGCAAAGACAAGACGGGACCCAGTGGCGTCGGTCTGAGGAACTCCACCTCAAGACCGGCCGTGATGAATGGAACAGGCGCCCCGTCTTCTGCTTTCCAACCGCGTTGATCGGCCTCCCACATGACAACGGCAGCCGTGTGACAGTCGAGTATCGTCGTAATGATCCCACCGTTGAGGAAGCCGAACCCATTGTCGTGTTCGGGACGCGGTGTGAATGACGCCACGGTACGGTCACCGTCCCGGTAACTCTGGAGATGGAATCCATCAGGGTTGGCGTGTCCACACCCAAAGCAGGTGAGGTCAGGATAGAGGGACTCCTGAATGCTCAGATCTGACCCGGATGGCGACATTTCCGCCTCCTCCCTGGCTCGATGCGACGAGGCGGACAGATTATGGCCCAGGCCTGACCGGAGGCGACCGATTGGTGCGTCGACGGACGGGGGGCATCGGGCCGGGTGCCCTGACATGCCGCAGGGTGACACCCCGGACCCGGCGGACGGGAATACCTCGAGACGCTCCACGGCCAGATCCGTGGTTCTTTCGACCTGGGAATTCCCAAGTGGCCTGAGTAAACTGCCAGGCGGTGTGCTGGGCATGCTCGATCGCGCAGTACACGCTTCGTTGTCATGAGTTGTAGAAGTTCTTGAGGAGGTCATGATGGCAGATCCTGCAGAAGACGAGGTCCGGTCGACTTTCAACGAGCTCGTCTCGGCGATCAACTCAGGCGATGTCGAGGCTTTGGGATCGCTCATGCTGAAGGGCAGAGATCACATCCACATCGGGAGTGAGGCTTCCGAATGGTGGAGTGCCGACGAGTTCCTTGAAAACTTCAGCAACATCAACGTGGACCAGGGAGTCACAGCAGAAGCGGGTGAGGTCACCGTCCATGTGCGAGGAGACGTCGCTTGGGTCGAGAGCCAGGGTTACTTCAAGAACGCGAGCGGTGGGGAGCGAGGAATCCGCCTCTCTGGCGTCTTTGTCCGAGGGGAAGACGGGCGGTGGAAGTCGGTGCAGTCACACGTCTCCATACCTGTACCAAACGACCAAATCTTCGTCTAAGACCCCTGAGCACCCGCGAGGTGATTTGCAGCCGCTGGTCGACTCACACCTGCGAGCTATAGCCAGCAAACAGGATTTGTCCGCCCGGGGCTCCAAGCCCTGCCAAAAGGGCATTGCCCCCAGCCGGCAGCGAGGCGACCCTCAGGCATCGATGAGGGCCGAGATTCGGTTGACACCCCCGGGGACAGAGGGTCATCCCGCTTCGGCGAGTTGACCCGATGCCTTGGCTTCCGCTGCGGTGATCTGGCGGAAGTGGACCTGACCGTCTTCATCCACGCTGGTGACGCGCACCCACGACCAGAACTTCTCAGTGCCGGCTCGCAACGCAGCGTCCGGGCGGACGATCTCGGGTCGGTCGGTGCCAGAAAGCAGAGCCCAACCGAGGCCGTCATCGTCCTCGCGGTTGAGGTCAGCTCGAAGGTCAATCTTCACGGTCAGGCACCTCCCTCGGGCGGCTGGTGATGCGGATTCTCCACTAGGCGGTGCGGACAAACGACGAAGGGGCGACCAGCTCCGAGCACCGCTCATGCGCAACATCGTAGTGCGGTGCTCACGGTGTCCCACAGCTCAAGGCCAGCACAGAGGAAGTCACCGACGGTGAAGAGAGCGGGCCACTCGGCTCGGACGAGACGCTCTGAGGCAATCGTCTCCCAGCTGAAACCACCGACTTCGACGAACACCGAAATGCGGTAGAAGCCGCAGATGACCGAGTTCTCATCGGCGGCCTCGGTGAGGAGAACTGGATCGAGATCGTCACCTCGTAGAACGAGCGCAGCATCGTGGGGCAGGGGTTCGCCTCGACGAAGCCCTTGTTTGGGCATGGAGATCCTCACGATCTCGGTCGTGACCGATGTCCACATCAGTCCTGTGACAAGGCAACTCGGCACCGGATCACCGAGGGGATCGTCAGGCCTCGCGTCCAGCATGAAATGCGCCTACCGTTCCGGCGTTCGGGGGCACCGTCAGAGACTCATTGCAGAGGTGATTATCGTTTCCCAAAAGGTCGAGCTGGAAGACTGAGAGGTGGCCAATGGTGACGGTGCACAACCTTGATCACGAATCGGTTGCCAAGATGATCCAATTGGACCTTGCGAGCCTGGACCGAGAACCGGAGAGTCGGATCGGGAACTTCTCGTTCCACGGATGCACGGGTGGTGTCGCCGCCTTCAAAGGGCGGCCACCTTGGGAGTACCACGACCAAGGCGACGAGCTTCTTTTCATCTTGGCGGGCGAGACGGAACTTACAGTGCTGGAGAATGACGGTCGTTCGATATGGACCCTTTCAGCGGGCCATCTTGCGATTGTTCCGAGGGGTCATTGGCACTCCAACAGAGCACCCGGCGGAGTGACAATGCTATGGATCACTCCTCGCGAAGGCAATGAGCACTCCTGGGAGGAGCCGAGCGTCTGAGTGCTTGGGATCAGGCCCGGACCGTCACTGGTGGCGCCGAAGTATCTCACCGTCCCAGCCGCTGGGGACACACCCCGAGAGCGAGGTTGGGTCTACCTCGAGCACGGGTAGATATCTCTGAGGGCGTCCATCTCAACCGGGCGCATCGATGACGGGAGGCGAGGCAATGGCCGCTCAGATCGACCAGGTGACAAGCTTCACCTACACGAACTACATCCTGGCCACACCGGAGCAAGTCTGGCAGGGCCTCACCGACCCCAATCTCATGAAACGCTACTGGCGGCACCAAAAGGCCGGTGAGAAGACCTTCCGTTCGGACTGGAAGAAGGGCTCCACCTACGACATGGCGCATGAGGAGGTCGGACTTGTCGTGAGCGACCCCGAACAGGTGATCCTCGAGTCCGATCCCTCCCGCCGACTCGCCTACACCTGGCACACGATTACCCCCGAGTGGGCCGCCGAGGTCGGCATGGACGACGCCACCGCTGACGCCTGGCGGGCTGAACCCCGCTCCAAGGTGACCTTCGACATTGAGGACGTCGGACGGGGCGTCGTAAAGCTGACGCTCGTCCACGACGGCTTTGAGCCCGGTAGCGCCGTTCTCCAGG
>DATNLP010000603.1:0-3844 GCA_035602795.1 Acidimicrobiales bacterium
GTGACCCAGGGGCGCGGCGTGTCGGTGCATCGGGCCGACTGCTCGAACGCGACGGCCCTGGCGGACCAGTCACGGGAGCGGTTGATCGAGGTCGAGTGGGACCGGGGCAGCGAGGGCGTCTTCGTGGCGACGATCGAGGTGCAGGCCTTCGACCGCTCCCGGCTGCTGGCCGACGTGTCCCGGGTGGTGTCGGAGCATCATCTGAACATCGTGGCGGCCCGCACGGCGACGACGGCGGACCGCGTGAGCCGCATGGCCTTCGACGTGGAGCTGGCGGACCCGACGCACCTGCACTCGTTGATCAGCGCGCTGAAGCACTTGGACGGTGTCTTCGACGCCTATCGTCAGCTGCCTGGCAAGAAAGTCTGACCCCCCGACGGTGAGGTGCCACCTGTGAGCCCGGGTTCGGTCGCGCCCGGCGGCGGGGACGCCGCTGGCGCCACTCCAGCCCGCACGCCCAAGGGCATGCACGACGTGCTGTGGCCCGAGTCGCTCCGCTGGGAGGCGACGGTGGCCCGCTTCGCCGGACTGGTCGAGGGTGCCGCGTACGGGCTGGCGCTGACGCCCGTCCTCGAGCACGCCGGCGTCTTCCTGCGCGGCATCGGGGAGGGGAGCGAGGTCGTCGGCAAGGAGATGTACGTCTTCGAGGACCGTGACGGCCAGATGATGGCCCTGCGCCCCGAGGGCACCGCCCCGATCGTGCGGGCGTTCGTGCAGCACCACCCGGTCCCGCCCTGGAAGGCCTGGTACGTGGCGCCCTCGTTCCGCCACGAGAACCCCCAGCAGGGCCGCTACCGCCAGCACCACCAGCTGGGCGTGGAGGTGCTGGGCGTGGCCGACGCCGACGTGGACGTCGAGGTGGTGTCGTTGGCGCACGACTTCTTCGCCGGGCTCGGCCTGCGGCAGGTCACGCTGAAGCTGCACTCGATGGGCGACGCCGTCTGCAAGCCGGGCTATGTGGCCCTGCTGGGCGCGTTCCTGGCCGAACGGGCCGACCAACTGTGCCCGGCCCACCGGGCGCGCCACCTCGAGAACCCCCTGCGGGTGCTCGACTGCAAGGCGCCCGAGTGCCGGGCCGCCACCGAGGACGCGCCGCACTTCCTGGACTACCTGTGCGACCCCTGCCGGGCGCACTTCGAGCGGGTGCGGGCCGGGCTCGACCTGTTGGGCGTCGGCTACGTCATCGACCATCGCCTGGTGCGGGGCTTCGACTACTACACCCGCACGACCTTCGAGTTCGCGGCCGACGCGCTGGATGCGGCGCAGAACGGCATCGGCGGCGGCGGCCGCTACGACGGCCTGGTGGAGATGCTGGGGGGCGACGAGACGCCGGGCATCGGGTTCGGCATCGGGATCGAGCGGGTGCACCTGGCCTGTGACGCCGAGCAGGTGTGGTCGACCGCCGCCGCGGTGGCGACGTCACCGCTGCACGCCTACGTCATCGACACGACCGGGGGCGAGGAGGCGGTGGCGCTCACCGCCGAGCTCCGGCGGGCCGGGCTGCGGGCGGACCGGGCCTTCGACGGGCGCTCCATGAAGTCCCAGTTCAAGTCGGCCGACCGCTCGGGCGCGCTGGTGGCGCTGGTGGTCGGGCCGCAGGAGCTGGCGGCGGGCACCGTGGGGTTCCGCCCGCTGCGCAGCGACGCCGAACAGCGCACGATCCCGCGGGCGGCCGTGGTGGCCGAGCTGACCGCCTTCGTAGAGAATGCTGCGACCCCCACTGAGTGACGCCCGAACCCGATCCCATCCTCCGCATGACCGCCCCACGACCGCTTACGACACCCACCGCCTCATGACCGACCCACGACACCCATGACGCCCACGAACGACCACGACGAACGGCCGCAGCCCAACCAACCGACGGCCATGCGCACGCACCTGTGCGGCGTCCTGCGCACCCCCGACGTCGGCACCGAGGTCCGGCTCTGTGGCTGGGTGGCGCGGCGCCGGGAGCACGGCGAGCACCTGGCGTTCGTGGACCTGCGCGACCACTCGGGCATCATCCAGTGCGTGGTCGACGGCACGGTCGACGCCCGCAGTGAGTGGGTGATCGCCGTCACCGGGACGGTGCGACGCCGCCCCGAGGGCACGGTGAACCCGGGCCTCGCCACCGGCGACATCGAGATCGGCGACTGCACCGTCGAGGTGCTGAACGAAGCCGAACCACCGCCCTTCTCCGTCGACGACCGGGCCGAGTCGGACGAGCCGGTGCGGCTCAAGTACCGCTACGTCGACCTGCGCCGGTCACGCATGCAGCACAACCTCCGCCTGCGGGCGCGGGTGAACGCCGCCATCCGGGCGGCCATGGTCCGGCAGGGCTTCGTCGAGATCGAGACACCGCTGCTGTGGGCGCCGACGCCCGAGGGCTCGCGCGAGTTCTCGGTGCCGGCCCGCCTGCACCACGGTTCGTTCTACGCCCTGCCGCAGAGCCCGCAGCTGGCCAAGCAGTTGCTCATGGTGGGCGGCTTCGACCGGTACTTCCAGATCGCACGGTGCCTGCGCGACGAGGACCTGCGCGCCGACCGCCAGTTCGAGTTCACCCAGCTCGACATGGAGTGCTCCTTCGCCAGCCAGGACGACGTCATGGGCTACGTGTCCGAGGTGGTCCTCGATGCGGCGGAGGCGGCGACGGGACAACGGCCACCGCCGATCGAGCGGATGACCTGGGCCGACGCGCTCGACCGCTACGGCACCGACAAGCCCGACCTGCGCTTCGGCATGGAACTGATCGACCTCACGGCGACCTTCGAGAAGACCGAGGTCAAGGCGTTCTCGTCGCCGACCGTCAAGGCGCTCGTCGTGCCCGAGGGCGCCGCCTTCCCCCGCTCGCGGCTCGATGAGCTGACCGACCGGGCCAAGAAGGCCGGCGCCGCCGGCCTGGCCTGGTTCCGGGTGGCGGAGGACGAGGTGGCATCTCTGGACGGGCCGTTGGCGCGCCACCTGTCGGAGCAGGAGCGCGTGGCGGTCCTGGAGCAGACGGCGGCGCGCCCCGGTGACCTCATCCTCATGGTCTCCGACGAGTACCGCACCGCCTGCCAGGCGTTGGGGACGCTGCGCACGGCGCTGGGGTCGCCGCCGGTCGCCGAGGGCCCGCACCGCTACGTGTGGGTGGTCGACTTCCCGATGTTCGAGGGCGTCGGTGCCGACGGGCGCCTGCAGGCGGCGCACCACCCGTTCACCATGCCCTACCCCGAGGATTTGCCGCTGCTCGAGTCCGACCCGCTGGCCGTGCGCTCCCAGGCCTACGACCTGGTGCTGAACGGCTGGGAGCTCGGGTCGGGGTCGGTCCGTATCCACCGCAGCGACCTGCAGTCCCTGGTGTTCGCCGCGCTGGGCATCGGGCCCGACGAGGCCGAGGCACGGTTCGGGTTCCTGCTGGGCGCCTTCCGCTACGGGGCGCCACCGCACGCCGGGTTCGCTTTCGGGGTTGACCGGCTGGCGGCGATCTTGGCCGGGGAGGAGAACATCCGAGAGGTCATCGCGTACCCGAAGACGCAGTCCGGGGCCGACCCTCTGACGGGGGCGCCGTTGCCGCTGTCGGCGGAGGCGCTGGCCGAGCTGGGCATCCGGGTGTTGGTGCCGGCGACGGTCGCCGGTCCGGGCGCCGGTGGGGGTGCGGGTGCGGGTCCAGGTGCGGGTTTCGGCGGGGGTGGGGGTGCCCGCGGCGGAGCCGGCGGAGGAGTTGCGCCGCCTGGCTCGTCGGACGAGGACGAAGCGCCCAACCCCTCGCCGAGTTGAGCGGACCGGGCGGGCCCGACGGCGTCGTGACCGGGATCGGCATCGGGATCGGGACCGGGACGGGCAAATGGCCCGGCCCCGGGGGCATAGGGCGCTTCCATTCCGT
>DATNLP010000084.1:0-6910 GCA_035602795.1 Acidimicrobiales bacterium
GCGGCGGGGGAGGCAGGGCCCGGGCGGCGCGGGCGACCTCGTCGGGCCGGCCGGCCAGGGTCAAGACGGCCCGGTGGTGGTCGGGGTCCCGGTGCAGATCGAGGAGGGCGGGCCCGGCGGCCGCGGCGAGCTGGGTGAGCGTGACCTCGTCACGGCCCTCGCTGACGTTGACCACGCACTCGACGCAGTCGGGGGCGGCGGGCACCGGGCCAGCGTGGCACGCCCGGGGCGCGCCGACACCTGGGGGACGAGGGGTGGGTGCCGGCGGGGCCGATGGCGGCCCCTTCGTTACTTACTTGACCGTGACGGCGTGGGAGATCCGGCGGCGGCGCAGAATGCGGCGGCGCTCACGCTCGGAGGCACCGCCCCACACGCCGTGGTCGATGTGGTTCTCGAGCGCGTATTCCAGGCAGGCCTCGGAAACCGGGCACTCGGCGCAGATGCGCTGAGCGACCAGCACGCCCATCCCGTCGCTGGGGAAGAAGGTGTCGGGTGCAACTTCCTTGCACTTGCCCCGGCCCATCCAATCGGTATTCATTGCTCGGCTCCCTTTCCACGCACCATTTTACGGGAGTTGCCCGGCATTTTGGTTAGGAAGATCGTAAGATTTCTGGCCCGGAAAGTGTGCCTGACCTGCGGTGATACCGTTGCAGGTCTTAAGGCTACGCTGGCGCCGAGCGCTCATCGGGAGCGCATCGTGATCGCGTGTGCTGGTGGCGACAGGACTGGTGGCGCTTGGAGGTGTCATGGCCCCGGAGACCGAGGACGAAGTCGTTCAAGAGGGTGAGCTGGTCGAGCCCATCGGGCACGTGCGTGTGGTGTATCTCGGGCCCGTGGCCCCGCACTGGGAGGTGCAGTCCGACTACGGCCCGGCCGACGTGATCGAGCAGTTCAGGGAGCGTGTCCTGGCCCGCCTGGTGCTGCTGCCCCCGCACGACCCCCAGTTCCGGCGCAACAGCGAGCGCGTCGTGCGCGACGCCGAGCGGGAGCAGCTGGCGCTGGAGTGGGTGCTCGACTACGGGGACGAGGGCTAGGGACAGGTAGGTAGGTAGGCGCCAGGCTGGGCGGCGCCGGCGGCCTTTGGGTGGGCCGGCGCCCGGATGTCGGGCTCGATCGGACGTTTGGGCAGGCCGGGGGACTCTTTGCACCCTGATTGCATCCCAGGTGCGACTAGCCGGAGACCCCCCTTCGTTAGACCTTGCGCCAGCAGCGGGAGTGCTGTTTGCAGCGGAGTCTGCAGCAAGGGGGAGGCGACAACGTGGGACTGTTCACGATGGACGATGCGCCGATCGTGCGGGAGATCCGGGCGCTCAGCGGCGAGCTGAGCGACGACGAGGCGGCGCTGGTGCGGACGTTGACGCCGCCCGCACTGAGTGGCAAGCGCCTGGCCGAGCACCGTATGGAGCTGGTCGACCTGCTCGAGACCATCCGCTCGGACGAGGCCGTGGCCGACTACGTCTACGCCATCGCCCCGACCTGGGACGGCACCATCGAGTCGCTTCTGGTGGGGGCCACGGTGACCACCATGTTCGCCAATCACCAGCTCGGGCGGCAGCTGCACGAAGTGGCGGCCTGACCTGATCTCTGGCTTTTCCTGAGCGGGGCCGGCCAGTACCGAGCCCGCTTCTCCCAGCAGACAGACCCAGCACGCAGCACGAACCGGCCGGGAGGCCCTGCCTCTCGGCCGCTTTCGCGTCCGGGGCCTTGACGAAGTCTCCGAATAGCGTTCTAATATCCGAATGACGTTAGGTACAACCCCGGCGCGCGTGGTGGACCGGAAGGCACGGCGGCACGAGGCGGCCCGGGCCGAGATCTTGGCGGCGGCCTGGGTGTTGGTGCGCCAGGTGGGGCTGGGCGGGCTGTCCCTGAAGGACCTGGCGGCGGCGGTGGGGATGCGGGCGCCCTCGCTCTACTCGTACTTCGACTCGAAGCACGCCATTTACGACGCCATGTTCAAGCAGGGCTGGGAGGAGATGGCCCGCCGGGACGACATCCTCGACGACGCCCCCGGCCCGGCCGCGTTCAAGGCGCGCGTACGGGCCTTCCTCTCCTTTTGCACCGAGGACCCGGCCCGCTACCAGCTGCTGTTCCAGCGCACCCTGCCCGGGTTCACCCCGTCGGCCGAGTCCTACGCGGTGGCCGAGCAGGTCCTGGACCGGGCCTACCGGGGGCTGGCGGCGAACGGCATCACGTCGCAGGCGCACCGCGATCTCTACACGTCGTGGACCTCGGGCCTGGCCGACCAGCAGTTGGCCAACGATCCCGGGGGCGACCGCTGGGTCCGCCTGGCCGACGAGGCCTCGGACATGTTCCTGGCCCACGTGCTGCCGGGGGGCGGCGGGAACCCCCGGCGCACGCAGACCACAAAGGAAAGGTGACTGACATGAGCCTCACCCTGGCCTCGGACCTCAGCCTGCCCGGGCACGCCGATGCGATGGCGCTGGCGGGCACCGAGTACGACCGGCTGGCCGTGCTCGCCCGCGACCTGCAGGGCGACGACTGGTCCCGGCCCACCGACTGCACCCTGTGGGACGTGCGTGCCCTCCTCGCCCACAACCTGGGCAACATGGAGTCGAACGCGTCGCTGCGCGTGATGGCGCACCAGATCACCACTGCGAAGAAGCGGGCCAAGGTGGCGGGCACCCAAATGATCGACGAGCTGACCGCACTGCAGGTGGCGGAGCGGGCCGACCTGGCGCCCGACGACCTGGTGCGCCGGCTGGCTGCGGTGGTGGGGCCGGCGCTGGCCGGGCGGCGCCGGGTCCCGGCCCCCCTGCGGCGACTGGTGCGCCTGGAGGCGCCACCCCCGCTGACGTCCATGACCCTCGGCTACCTCAACGACCACGTCTACACACGCGACATGTGGATGCACCGCGTCGACATCTGCCGGGCCACCGGCCGCGACGTCATGGTGGACGACGACCACGACCGCCGGGTGGTGGCCACCATCGTGTGCGACTGGGCCGCGGGCCACGGGGCGGATTTCGACCTCACACTGGCAGGCCCGGCCGGCGGGTCCTACCGCCGGGGCGAGGGTGGGGAGGAGCTGCAGCTCGACGCGGTGGAGTTCTGCCGCATCGTGTCCGGGCGCAATCCGGCGGCGGCCTCCGGCCTGCTGGCCACGGGCGTCCTGTTCTGAACGGTTAGTCGAGCAGCCCGATGCGGGCCAGCCACAGCCCGGGCGCGTCGACCTCTGGCGGCGTGGGCAGGTCGAGCTCGTCGGACCACAGGCGGGTCAGGGCATCGGCGCCCTTGCGGTCGATGACCCCGTTGACGAAGGCGCGGCCGCGGTCGACCTCGTCCTGGCCCACGTTGAGACCGAAGAGGCCGGCGAAGGCCTGCTCGCCCTTGCCTTCCTCGATCCGGTAGCGGTACCAGGCTTCGCGCAGCGCGGCGGGCTGCGAGGTGAGCGTCTCGGCGATGGTCGAGGTGACGTGGTCCACGTAGGCGCCGATGGCGGTGGTCTGCGCGGTGAGCGCGCTCGAGATGCTGCGCTGCTCGGGGCTGATGAGGTCCGACAGCAGCGCCTCGGGGTCGCCCAGGGCGTCCTCGAGGGAGGTGCCCTCGCCGATGCCCTCACCGAGCCGCTCGACGATGGAGCGTTGCGCCGTGGCGGCGTGCGCGGCGGCGTCGCCGAGCAGCGTCGTGAGGCTGGAGCGCACCCCGGGCCGGGTGAGCACGGCGTGCATGGTGAGCTCGCGCAGGCAGACCCAGAGCTGCACCTCCTGGAGCGGCAGGCTCCAGTCGTCGGCGAAGCGCGCCACGTTCCCGGGGACGAGCAACAGCGTCGACGACTCGGGCCAGGGCAGGGGGAGTGCGTACTGGCCGAAGGCGCGCCGGGCCAGGTGCCCGGCGGCCGAGCCGAACTGCATGCCGAGGAAGACCGGTCCGAGCGTGAGGGCGAACTGGCTCAGGAGCCCGGCCATCCCGGACGTCGCGTCAGGGTCGAGCTCGGTCAGGTCCATGGCCGTCGGCACGGCCGCTGCGCCCTGTTGCTGCGCCTCGACCATCGACTTGAGGGTCGGGCGGTAGGCCTCGAGCACACGGAAGGACCACTGCCCGGGGCCGACGGCGTCGAAGGACACGCCGCCGGTGGGGGCTGCCGTGGCCGTGATGCCGGTGGCGTCGGCCACGTGCAACTCGGCCACCCGGGCCAGCTCCTCGAAGGCGATGCGCACGAGGGGGTCGGGGTTCTCGTCCTGCCCGCCGTCGGTGGCCACGCCGAAGGCCAGGGTGCGGGCGGCCTCGAACCAATTGTCCCCGGCTCCGGGCCCGGACCCGATGACCTTCATGAGGTCCCCCAGGAGGCCCCCCATCGGGTTATCGGGGTCGTTGGAACCGAACATGCTCACCCCCGCATGCTACGAGGAGCTGCCGAGGGTCAGGTCCACGACCTTGACCCCCGACGCGCCCTGGACCGATACGGCGACGGCCGCCCCCGGGGCTAGGACGTAGAGCCGGGCCCGCAGCTCGGCCATGGTTCGCACCGGCTGCGCATTGAGGGCGACGATCACCTGGCCGGCCTGGAGGCGGCCGGCGGCCGGGCCGTTCGGATTGACCGAGGCCACCCTGGCGCCGGTGCTGTTGCCGGCGTCGGTGCCCGAGACACCGAGCCAGCCGTGGATCACCTTGTCGCCCGAGCGCAAGTCGTCCGCCACCCCCACCACGAGCACGGTGGGCAAGAACGTCACGGCGGACGAGTTGCCCGCCGCGGGCTGGTAGAGGATCCCGAGCACGTCGCCGGCACTGTTGAGCAGCGGGCTGCCGGCGGCGGCGGCGGGCGACGAGGAGTCGATGGCGGGCATGCCGTCGGCCGGGCCGCCCGGGATGGCGGTGCCGACGCTCGTGACGGAGCCCGGCGTGCAGCGCAGCACCAGCGCGCTGCCCGAGGACACGAGCGTCAAGGTGAGGTCGGGTGTGCCCCCGCTCACCCCGACGTCGTCGGAGAAGGGCGCCACGGGCACGTTCTCGGGCACGTTGATGAGTGCGATGTCAGAGGAGCTGTCGGTGCCGACCAACGAGGCGGGCTCGAGGTGGCCGTCCGGGCCGACCAGATCGAGCCGGCGCAGGCCGCCGAGGAGGTCGGCCGTGGTGGCGACCATGCCCCCCTCGGCCACGGCGACCCCGATGAGCGTTGTCGTGCCGTGCGCCGTCACGGCCTTGAGCTCGACGATGGAGTGGCCGGTGGCTTCGGCCGCCGCCGGCACGGCGTTCTGGGGGCCGGGCAGCGTGGAGACGGGCGCCGCCGCGGTGTCGCGGGTGGCGCCGGTCAGCGGATGGTCCGAGGCGGGCGACAGCAAGATGACGAGCCAGGCCACGGCAGCAATCACCGCCAACGCCCCCACCAGGACCATGACCGCGTTGCGCCACGGGTGGCGGTTCGGAGGTTTGATGAGGAGGGGGGCCGGCGCCCGGCCCGCACTCGGCGTTGCCACCTCGCTCGGGTGCCGCCACAGGCGGTCGTCGGGGTCGATCCAGCCGCGCAGCGCGGCGTCGGCGTCGTCGTTCCCGGTGCTCTCGTCGTCGGGGCCCGGCTCGCCGTCCAGGGGCTCCTCGGGCTCCTCGGGCGGCTCGCTCACCTGGGCGAGGCTACCGAGATCGGCCCGGAAAGTGCCGTCGCGCCGCGGGTCGGCCGTACCATGAGGCACTCATGTCCCGGGACCTGGCCATCGACCTCGGCACGGCCAACACGCTGGTCTACGCCAAGGGGAAGGGCCTGGTGCTCAACGAGCCCACCGTGGTGGCGCTCGATTCGCGCAGCCGCGAGGTGTTGGCCATCGGGACCGACGCCTGGCAGATGATCGGGCGCACGCCCGGCTACATCGTGGCGGAGCGGCCATTGCGCGGCGGCGCCATCACCGACTTCGAGGTGACCGAGCGCATGCTGTCGGTCCTCCTGAAGCGGGTCGGGGTCAGCCGCATCAACCGGCCCAAGGTGCTGATCTGTGTGCCGTCCGCCATCACGGCGGTGGAGCGGCGGGCGGTCAAGGAGGCGGCGCGGCGCGCCGGAGCGTCGGCCTCCTTTCTGATCGAGCAGCCGATGGCGGCCGCCATCGGGGCCGGGCTCTCCATCCACGAGCCCGTGGGCAACATGGTGGTCGACGTGGGCGGGGGCACGGCGGAAATGGCCGTGATATCGCTGGGCGGCGTCGTGGCGGTGGAGGCGCTGCGCTGCGGGGGCTTCGATTTCGACGCGTCGATCCAGAGCTACGTGCGCCAGGCCTACGGCGTCGCCATCGGCGAGCGCACGGCGGAGGCGGTCAAGATGGCCATCGGCTCGGGCCACCCCTACGAGGGCGAGCAGCAGGCGGAGATCCGCGGGCGCGAGGTGTCGACGGGGCGCCCGCGCGCGGTCGTGCTCTCCCCAGGGGAGGTGCGCGAGGCGCTGGAGGACAACGTGGCGTCGGTGATGCACGCCGCGGCCGAGTGCCTGGGCGAGGCACCCCCCGAGTTGGCCCAGGACATCATGTTCCAGGGCATCCACCTCACCGGCGGGGGCGCGCTGCTGCGGGGGATGACCCAGCGGCTGGCCGACGCCACGGCGGTGCCGGTGCACCTGGTGGACACCCCGCTCGAGTGCGTGGTGCAGGGGGCGGGGGTGTGCCTGGAGTCCTTCGACAAGCTGCGACGGCTCTTCACCGAGGACGACTAGGACGGGAGGACCTCAGGCCTCATCGAGGAGCTCCTCGGCCGCCTGGCGTACCTGCCAATCCCGGTCCTCGGCCGCCCGGCGCAAGGCCGGCTCCACCCGCGGGTCGTCGAAGCCGGCCAGCGCCACGGTGGCGCGGCGTCGCACCGTCGGCTTGTCGTCCAAGGCAGCCAGCACGGCATGCAGCCCGGCCGGGTCGCCGATGGCGCCCAGCGCGGCCACCGCCGCCTCGCGGCAACGGGTGTCGTCGTGGCCGGTGGC
>DATNLP010000006.1:0-2170 GCA_035602795.1 Acidimicrobiales bacterium
CGCGCGCCGACAACCTCAGGATGAGGGGCTCCGGCACAACGCTCGACGACATGATCGCCAGCACCAGGCGCGGCCTGCTGATCAATTCGTTCTGGTACGCCAGGGCGGCCGACCCGTACAGCCTGCTTCTCACCGGTTCGACGCGGGACGGGGTGTACCTCATCGAGAACGGAGAGGTCACGGCGCACGTCAACAATTTCCGGTTCACGAATAGCGCTGTCGAGGTCTTCAAGCGGACCGTCGAGGTTGGCCAGGCAAACACGACGCTGACTCGCGAGTACGCCATGAATTTTGTCAGCACCCCTCCGATACGGGTCGAGACCTTCCATCTCTCCTCGGTTTCCGAGGCCGTCTAGGCAGGAGGCTGTGGCGTGCTGGTCCGGGGCCGTCCGGGCAAGAGGGTGTGGCGTGTTCTTCCGAGGCCGTCTAGGCAGGAGGGTGTGGCGTGTTCGTCGAGATCAATGACGTCAGGCTGAACGTGGAGGTGCTCGGGCCCGAGGGAGCGCCGGTCCTCATCGCCCACCACGGGGGCGGGGGCATCGGCTCGCTCTCGGAGCCGAAGGCCACCTTCGGCCAGCTGGCCGACAAGCTCCGCGTCGTGGTGTTCGACGCCCGCGGATGCGGCCAGAGTGAGGCCAAGCCGCCGTTCTCCCATGCTCAGTGGGCCGCCGACATGGATGGCCTGCGCGAGTGGGTGGGCGCCGACGAGGTGATCGTGGCAGGCGGCTCCTACGGCGGGTTCCTCGCCCAGGAGTACGCGGTCGCTTACCCCAAGCGGACCCGCGCGATGATCCTGCGCGATACGTCGCCGGACCACTCGAACCTCGAGGTCGCCTTCACGTGGGCCCGCGAGCAGTCCGGCGTCAGCCTGGACTGGAACAAGTTCGAGAGGTACTGGAGCGGGCAGATCCGTGACGACGAGGACCTGCGGGACTGCTGGGAGCAGATGATCCCGCTGTACGACTACTCCTACGACGGCGAGACCCACCACGGGCAGTTCATCGGCAGCGGAATGTACTGCCGTCACGAGGCGCACAACTGGATCTACCGCTACGACCAGCCCAACTATGACCTCAAGGAATCCCTGCCGAACGTAACGTGCCCCACGCTCGTGACGGTCGGGCGCGGGGACTGGATCTGCCCCGTGCCGTTCTCCGAGAAGATCGCGGCGCTCATCCCCGGCTCCAAGCTGGTGATCTTCGAGCACTCCGGGCACTCACCGCAGATCGAGGAGCCCGAGCACTTCCAGCAGGTCATGCGCGATTTCCTCACCGAGTCGGGCATCCTGGCCTGAGCCCGCCAGCCGGTGATCTTCACCCGGCGACGCGGATTCTGGGCTAGTAACATGAATGATGTTCATGTATGGTGCTGCTGGACCAGGTTACCCGGGGCTCGCCCGGGTCATCCGGTGCCCCCCGTTCCGACACATGACGCGTGTACGCAGTGCGTTTGCCTGAGGAGATCTCGTGGGACGAGTGTCCTTCAGCGGCCTTAGCCCGGCGCGCGGCGAGCGCCGCAGCGGGATGGTCACGGTTCCCGGAGTCGAGCCCGCCTGGGAGATGCCCTCGGTGGTCGTCCGCGGCCAGCAGGACGGCCCGACGCTCGTCGTCACCGGGGGCATGCACGCCGCGGAATACGTCTCGATCGAGGCCGTCACCAGGCTGTCCCGCTGGGCCGATCCGGCCACGCTGCGCGGGACCCTGATCGCCGTCCTGATCGTCAACATGCCCGGCTTCTTCGAGCACACGATCTACGTGAACCCGGTGGACGGCAAGGACTTCGGCGGCTCTTTTCCCGGTGACCCCGGCGGAACCGCGTCCGAGCGGGTCGTGGACTTCCTGATGAACGAGCTCATCGACGGCGCCGACGCCTATATCGATGCGCACTGCGGCGACATGATCGAGGCGCTGGTGCCGTTCACGCTCTGGCCGAGGGTCGGCGACGCGGAGGTCTCGCAGCGATCTCACGCCATGGCCATGGCGTATGGGCTGGAACGGACCTTGGGCATGGACCTCAAGAACGTCCCCGGCCGGTCCTACTCCGAGGTAGCAGCGCACGGAGTGCCCGCCATCGTGGGCGAGGCCGGCCAGCAGGGCATCTGCGACGAGCACTTCGTGCAGCTGCATCTGCGCGGATTGCAGAACGTCATGGCGCACCTCGGCATGACCGA
>DATNLP010000087.1:0-4447 GCA_035602795.1 Acidimicrobiales bacterium
TGACGGTGGCCGACATCGGCGAGTCCTGCAGGTCGTAGTCCCGGAAGTCGTTCGGCTCTCCTTGGTAGTACCAGCGCAACTTCCCCGTGGCGGCGTTCAAGTTCACGTCGCTGTCGTTGTAGAGCAACTTGGAGGGATCTGCGATAGCCGATTTCACCATCTGGTACGGATTGCCGATGCCGTAGGTCACGGACCCGTCGGTCGCGACCAAGGGCGTCTCCCAGGCACCGCCCGCCGCGACCACGTTCTTGTCCGGGCCGAGAAACGTGTTGAACTTCCAGAGTGGGGCGCCCGTTGAGGCGTTCAGTGCCATCAGGACACCGCCGCCTGGTCCCGTGCCGACGGCGCTCGCCAGGTAGACGCGACCATTGGCCACCTGCGGCTGGATGCCGAAGGTGCCCTGCCCGGCGTGGAGCAGGTTGTGGTCGACCCAGATCCTCCTGCCCGTCGCGGCATCGAGCGCGAACGCCTTGGTCGGCGACTCTCCGTAGACGACCCCGTCGACGACGGCGACGCCGTCAGGACCCTCCGTGCGGCTTAGTGGCGAGTTCACGCGGTACTCCCACAGGGGCTTCCCGGTGGCCAAGGCCAGCGCATAGACGTTGGCGTCGAGATCCTGCAGGTAGACGACGCCGTCCTGCACCACGGGGACCGCGGCCAGGGAACCGAACCCGGGGATGCCGGACGCCGCCTTCCCCTTCAGCTTGAACGTCCAGGCTTGCCGCAACGTGGACACGTTCGCCGACGAGATCGCCGAGTCCGGCGCGTCCCGCGTGTTGTCCAAATCCGCGTTCGGATAAGGCCACGAGCCCGACGGTGACGGCGGCGGAGCGGCGGCCCCGGCGCTGAAGCTGCCCGGTGCCGTCATCACGAGGCAGGCCGCGCTCCCCAGGGCGACGAGCACGTGGACCCGTTTCGCCGGCCTCGTCGCCACCCAGCTCTACCTCCTCACCAGGCCGAGCTCGTTCCCCAAACCGCTCTCGCCGGCACGGCTGGCCAGCGTAGGTGCGGATGGGTCTCACCGCAGGAGTATTGCGCTTGCGCCGGCGCGCCTCAGCCGTTCGGGTCGCTCGGTCCCAGCACGATCCCCGCCAGGCCCTGCACGAGCTGTGCGTTTGCCGCGATCGTCTTGTCTGGCGAGTGGGCCTCGGCATTCAGCGCGGCCTCGGCCATGGCGCGCGCTGCCGGCTCACTGATGGGCGGGAGCGGCTTAGTCGCCTCGGCGTCCACCTGGGCCACCAAGGTCGACGGCGGCGTCCCGACGGTGATCATGTAGGAGGCTGGCGGCTGAGCCGCCGAGGTGGTGGTGACATAGGCCAGCCGGCTCCCGTCGGGCCTGGTGACCACCGTGTCGAGCACCGCGGCGCCCCGCACCCGGACGGCGCCGGGCACGGTCGAGGGGATGAAGACGGCGGTGTCGCTCCCTGTGTCGCCTCTCCTGTTCGCTGCCGTCGACGCTGCCACCATGGCGAAGCTGCGCGTGGTCGGATCGAACGCGTAGGCCCCGAGCCGGCCAGCCGTGGCCTCCGGCCACACCCGCATGAGCTGGCGCTGCCGGCTGGCGATCAAGAGATCGTTGGGCGAAGGTTGCCGCCGCGGGTTCCCGGTGCCCGCCGTGCCGTTGGCCGTGGTCTGATAGCTCGACTGCTGCCAACGCGTGCACCAACACGATCCAGGCGTCTTGGCCAGCCCCTTCCAGGCCCACAGCGTGCCACCGGTCTGCGTGGCCTCCTGGGCTTCCAGCTCGTTGGACAAGATGGTGCTGTCGGTGCTCGACGAGTCGCCGAACTCCGTCACGAAGACGGCCGAGTGCATGGCCTGTGCGTCGGCCTCCGCAGTCTGGTAACCGAAGGTGAAGTTGGGCGGAAAGCCACCCTCCTTGGCCGGCAGGCCCAGCAGGTCCTGCTCGATGGTGAACGCGTAGGTGTAGATGTGTGGCGCGTACACGATGTCGGGGTAACTCGTGAAGGGCGCGCTCACCTGCAGCGAGAAGTCGACCAGGTTCCGGTAGGCCAGCGGCTCGAAGAAGATCTGCTGTCTCGACACCGACGCCAGCTTCGGGTAAGCGCATGCATCGGTCAGGGAGGTCGGGCTGGCGGTCGGGCAGGTGGGCAGACCGTCTCGCACACCGGTAAGCGCCTCGATCGCCCGCTTGTAGAAGGGGTAGAGGTCCTGGCTGCTGGCGGTGTAACCGTTGGCAGCGGGCAGCGAGCCGATGGAGCCTGGCTGCGGCTCGTTCATCAGCTCGTAGCCGAGGACGGCCGGGTCGTTTTCGAAGCGCGCGGCCAGCGCGCCCAGCGCGCCGATGTAGTGGTCCTGCAATCCGGTGCCGGGAGCCTGCCCCTGGGACGCCGCTACCGGGCTGTTCTGCCAGAAGTTGTAAAAGGCGGCCGACTCGGCGGGGTTCAGCTCGTCGATGCCGTAGAGCGCGCAGCCCGGCTTGCCGTCCGTCTGGACGGCCCAGTCCGGCGCGCCGTCCCCACCGCCCGAGGGGGTGCACCCCGACGGGGCCGTCTTGGCGTCAGCGGGCAGGATGTAGCGCGAATACTGATCCTGGTGCATGTCGAGGATCACGTAAATGCCCTGCTGACGCGCCCAGTCGACCACCTGCGCCACGCGGTCCAGGTAGATCGTCGAGTACGCGCCCGGCGTCGGCTCTAGCTGGCTCCAGTTGAGGACGAGGCGCACGACGTTGAAGCCGAGGGCGCGCATTTGGGCGAAGTCGTCACCGCTGGCCGGGGCGGTCGACTGGGCGAACACGGGCTCGGACGCCTGCACTTCGCACAGCGGCGGCTGCGGGATGAGCGGGGAAGCCTTGGGACACCGGCCGTCGTAGGCGGAGGGCGACACCGGGAACAAGGCGGGTTTGTCGCCCGCCTTCGGGTAGGCGACGTCCTGCAGCCCGACGGCCGCCACCCCGCGCAGCAGGACCTGGCGTCCCTGCCCGTCGGCCAGGTACGGCGTGAGATCACCGCCACTGGATGGCGTGACGACGTGGAGGAAGGTCAGCGGAGGAATGGCCGGCGCCGCGACGGCGGCGCCGGTTGCGGCGGCAAGCGGCGCGAGGAGGACAACCAGGACGGCGACGGCGAACCCCGCCGACGCGGCCGCGCGGACGAGACGGGGGAGTTTTGGCACGGCCGGCCAAGCTAGCGGACGGGTCCCGCCGGTCCCGGGCAAGAACTAAGAGCGAGGTAATAAGGCGACCGACGCCGACGCGTTGGTAGGGTCGCCGCATGGCAGGAACGGAGCTGGCAGGACGGGTGGCCCTGGTCAGCGGCGGAGGCCGCGGCATCGGGCGGGGCATCAGCGAGGAGCTCGGCCACGGCGGCGCCACCGTGGCCATCGTCTACCACCGAGATGCCGACGCGGCCGAGGAGACGGCCAAGACCATCGCCAACGCGGGTGGCACGGCCACCGTGCACCAGGCCGCCGTGGAGTCGCTCGAGGAGTGCCGGCACCTGCGTGACGAGGTGCTGGCCGCGCACGGCGCGGTCGACATCGTGGTCTCCAACGCGGGCATCGCCAGCCGGGGTGTGACGGTGGTGGACACCGACCCGACGGAGATGGACCGGCTGTTCGGCATCCACGTCATGGGCGCCTTCCACCTGGCCCAATTGTTCGTGCCCCCCATGCGGGAGCGCCCACGGGGCGACGTGGTCATGGTGTCGTCGGTGAACGCACAGCGGAACCCGGCCCGCGGCGCGCCCTACAACGTGGCCAAGGCAGCGCTCGAGTCATTGGCCTTCACCCTGGCCAAGGAGGAGATGCGCCACGGTATTCATGTCAACGTGGTGGCGCCCGGTCTCGTCGTCTCCGAAATGGGACGCCGCCTGGTCAAGGCGGGCGGGGTGGAGGACATCCACTCGCTCGACGGCGCCTTCCCCTTCGGCCACGTGTGCGTCCCGGCCGACGTGGGACGGGTCGTGCGCTTCCTCGTCTCCGAGGGTGCCGGCTACGTGACCGGGCAACGGGTCGACGTCGACGGGGGCGGGCCGACCCGATGAACGACGAGGTCTCCCTCTACCAGGGCTTGCTGAGCACCAGGGCCATCCGTCGCTACACCGACGAGCCGGTCCCCGACGAAGCACTGCGCGACATCCTCTTCGCAGCCACGCGGGCGCCCAGCGGCTCCAACCGCCAGCCCTTCCGCTTCGTGGTGCTGCGCGACGGGCCGGTGGCGGCTGAAGCCAAGCGGCTCATCGGCGCGGGGGCGGCGCAGTTCTGGGCGACCAAGAGGGCCGAGGACGGCTACGACAAGGGCTCGGGTGCCGACGCCGACTCGCCCAAGGCCCGTATGGCCCGCACCATGCAGCACTACGTCGACAACTTCGAGACGGTGCCCGTTCTGGTGCTGGCGTGCTATGTCCGCTACCGCCGCCACACGGCAGCCAGCGACGGTGCGTCGGTGTTCCCGGCCTGCCAGAACCTCCTCCTGGCCGCCCGG
>DATNLP010000024.1:0-2269 GCA_035602795.1 Acidimicrobiales bacterium
GATCGACAGCCCGGTCTGACCCCTGGCCAGGTTGGTGCGGTACAGCTCGTTGGAGGCCCGGGCCGTCGAGTGGCCCGAGTAGGTGCG
Source organism: Acidimicrobiales bacterium (assembly GCA_035602795.1). Taxonomy (GTDB): domain Bacteria; phylum Actinomycetota; class Acidimicrobiia; order Acidimicrobiales; family RAAP-2; genus Bog-473. The sequence continues at coordinate 88 of DATNLP010000024.1, forward strand.
CATCACCCACGGTGCGTCCCGCGTGTCACCGGCCATTCAGCTCACCTCCCGGACGTCTGGTGCACCACCATTGTGCCCACCGTTTCCTGTTGTGCTGCGTCGGCTTGCGCCGGGCGGGCGTCCGCAGCCGGACCGCCGTTGCCTAACGGCTGTAGTCGTAGAAACCCTTCTTGGTCTTGCGCCCGAGCTGCCCCGCGGTGACCAGTCGGCGGAGCAGGGGTACGGCGGCGTAGTTGGGGTCCCGGTATTCGGCGTAGAGCGCGTCGAGGATGGCGAGCGACGTGTCGAGGCCGACGAGGTCGAGGAGCGCGAAGGGCCCCATCGGGAACCCGCATCCCCCCTTCATGGCGGCGTCGATGCCCTCCATGTTCGCCACGCCGAGCTCGAGCAGCCGCACGGCGTTGTTGAGATAGGGGAACAGGAGGGCGTTGACGATGAAGCCCGCCTGGTCCTTGACCTCGACCGGCTCCTTGCCGCAGGCACCGGCGAACGAGAGGGCCGCCTCGACCGTGGCGTCGCTGGCCGTGATGGGCCGCACCACTTCGACCAGGGCCATGGCCGACGCCGGGTTGAAGAAGTGGATGCCGCAGACCAGCTCCGGCCGTTCCGTCGCCATGGCCATCTCGACCACCGGCAGGGTGGACGTGTTCGTGGCGATGATGGTCTCGGGCTGGCAGATGCTGTCGAGCTCCTTGAAGAGGATCTTCTTCACGTCGAGGTCCTCGACCACAGACTCGATGACGAGGTCGACGTCGACCAGCTCGCCGAGATGCGTGGTGGCGCGGACGCGCCCGGCGATCTCCTTCGCGTCGGCCTCGGTGCGCTTGCCCTTCTCGACCTGCTTGGCCAGGGACTTGTTCAATCCCTCGAGCATGGCGTCGGCGCTGGACTGGCTCCGGCTGCGCAGCACCACCTCGTGGCCCGCTGCCGCCGCGACCTCGGCGACTCCCGAGCCCATGATCCCTGAACCGATGATTCCCACCCGCTTAATGGACATGGGCGTCGAGTTTACCGGGCGGTAACCGCGGCAGTCGAAGCGAGGGCCGTGCAAGAGTGGCGCCATGGACACAACCGGCACGCTGGCCCTGGTCGGAGGCAGTGAGTGGACCGAGGGGTGCACCTTCGACGCCTCGTTGTTGGCGGCGTCCGGCGGCGCGGACGTGGTCGTCCTGCCGACGGCCGCCGCCTACCAGCACCCCGAGCGGGTCGTGCTGCGGGCCGCCGAGTGGTTCGGTCCGCTCGGCGGACAGGTCGAGGGCCTCATGGTGGTCGACCGCGCCTCGGCCCAGGACCCGGGCATGGCGGCCGTCGTGGCGGGAGCCCGCTTCATCTATCTGGCCGGCGGCTCGCCCCTGCACCTGCGGGCCGTGTTGAAGAAGTCGGCCGTGTTCGACGCGCTGCGGTCGGCCTGGGCGGGCGGCGCCGTGTTGGCGGGGGCGGGGGCGGGGGCCATGGTGCTGACCGACCCCATGGTCGACCCGCGGGGCGGGGCGCTGACGCTCGGCCTGGGCCTGGTCGACAACCTGGCCGTCGTGGTGCACTTCGGCGACGAGCACGACGACGCGCACGGCCAGAAGCTCGAGCGCACGGTGGCCATGGCGCCGGCCGCGCTGCCGGTCGTCGCCCTCCCCCGCCGCACGGCGCTGATCCGCCGCGGCGACGGGACGTGGCACCACGAGGGCGCGGGCGGTGTGCCGGCGGTGTTCGTCGGGGGCGCCCCGACTGAGGGGCTGGGTGCGCTGAAGGGCTGACGGGGCCGGGCAACCCGCCGAATTCTCTCTTACATCGGCGTCCGATTCTCTCCGACATCGACGTCCGTCTTCTCCCACATCGACTTCGGCCTCGAGTTTTGCTCGGACGGACGCAAGTTTTCTGTGACGTCCGCTCCTCGGCGGCGACCCTTCTCCCTCCGATGGGCCGCACAGACAATGTCAACGCCAACGGCGCCGCCAACGGCGCCGCCAACGGCGCCGCCAATGCCAACGGCGCCTCCGCCTCCGAGCTGACGCCACGGGCCCTGGCCGCACTCTCCAACGCCGAGCTGCGTCAGATCGCCAGTGCCGAGGCGCGGCAGGTGGCAGCGCACCAGGGCCGCCTGGTGGCCGTGGTGGGCGAGCTGGACCGGCGCCAGGGCTGGCGCGACGAGGGCGCGACGTCGCTCCGCCAGTGGCTCGTCGAGGCG
>DATNLP010000037.1:0-4402 GCA_035602795.1 Acidimicrobiales bacterium
CGCGCGCCAGCGCAACTCGCCGACGGGCGGTCGGGCGTAGGGGATTCCTGAGAACGACCAGAGATCCCCGCGTCGGACGCCGCGCAAGCGTCCCTGGGCCACCGAAACGACGCCTTCCACGCTGCCGACCCTACGAATGGATGCCGGTGGGGTCAATCGTGCCCGAACGTGAAGTCCACGCGAACACGGGGGTGCAACCGGGTGGCCACGGCGGGGTGCCGAAATTGCAACCGCGGAGCCGTTACGCTTTCGCAGGTGGGTGCAGTGGATTGTCGGAACACTGCGCGCGGGAAGACGCGGGTCGCCCGAGCGGCCATGATCGCCGGGATCCTGGGCGCCTGGATCGCTCCTGTCGTCGCGTCCGGCGGCGGCGCCACCACGTCGACCACACTCCCCGGACCTGCGCCAAACCAGTCGCAGATCAACTCGACGGAGTCGCAGGTGTCGCAGATCGAGGCCACCCTGTCGCAGGAGGAGCAGCAGACGTCCATCCTCGACGAGAAGTACGACACGGCGGAACAGAACGCCCAGGACGCGCAGAACGCGCTGGCCTCCCTCAACGCCACCATGGTCCGGACCAAGTCGGCGGTCGACGTCGACAAGCGGCTCGTCGCCAACGACGCCGTCGAGGCCTACATCTACGGCACGCCCGAGTCGGGCTACGCCGCGTACTTCAACTCGTCGGCCAGCGACCAGCAGGCGCGCACCCAGTACACGAATCAGATCGTCGGCGACCTTCAGAAGGACGAGAACGGGCTGCAACGATCCGAGTCGAAGCTGCAGACCGAGGAGGTGCAGCAGCAGCAGGTCGCCGCCCAGGAGCAGGCGGAGGCGGCGCAGACCAAGACGCTGGCGGCGGCCAACGAGCAGGAGGCGGCGACCACCCAGGCGACGCTCCACCAAATTCAGGGCCAACTGGCCCAAGAGGTGGCGCAGGCCGCCATCGAGGAGGCGCGGGAGGAGGCCGCCGCGGCGGCCGCGGCCGCCAGTGCCGCCGCGCGGCAGGCCGCCGCGGCCGCAGCAGCCACCGCCGCCACCGTGGCCGGTGCCGTGGGCGGGTCGACGGACGGCGCGGCGGCCACCGACGCGGCCAATCAGGCCGCCGGTCCCGCGGCCTACCAAGGACCAATCGCCGGCACCTCCCAGGGCGACTCGGAGCAGATGGCCGCCGTCCAGGCCGCCGTCTCCCAGTTGGGCACGCCCTATGTCTTCGGCGGGGAGGAGGAGGGCGTCGGGTTCGACTGCTCAGGACTGGTGCAGTGGGCGTGGGGGCAGGCCGGCGTCACCATCCCGCGGACGACCGAGACGCAGTGGCCGGCGATCCCGCACGTGTCACTCGACGCGCTCGAGCCGGGTGACCTGCTCTTTTATTACAACCTCGACGGTGACGACCAGGTCGACCATGTCGTCATGTACACGGGCTCGGGGCCGTACGGGACCGACACCGTGATTCAGGCGCCCTACACGGGGTCCACCGTCTCCTACTCGCCCATCTTCACCGAGGGCCTCATCGGGGCCGCCCGACCCTGACATCGCGGGGCCCCGCCCAGAAAAACCCGGGCGGCGGGGTCGGTACGATGGAGCGATGGCCAGCGGGCGCGCGGTGGTGGGCGAGAACAACCGCTCGACGGCCATCGTCCCGATCCGGATCCCGGCCGAGGATCCTGAAGCGCTGGAGGATCCGCGCTTGTCGGACGTCGATGAATGGGGCCGGTCCGAGCGGACGCGCGCCGTGGTGCGCGCCCTCTACGACCCCATCTACTCGCGGTGGTTCCGCACCGAGTGGGACGGCCTCGAGAAGATCCCGACAGAGGGGGGCGCGCTGCTCGTGGCCAATCACGCGGGCGCCATCCCTTCCGACGCGCCCGTCATCATGCACGGGATCGAGAAGGAGCTCGAGCGCCCTGTCTACGGGCTGGCCGACTACTTCTTCCGGACCATTCCGGTGGTGGGCACCTTGTGGGCCCGCGCTGGAGGTGTGTCCGCCCGGCCGGCCAACGCGTACCGGCTTCTGCGCGAGCAGAACCAGCTGGCCCTCGTCTTCCCGGAGGGGACCAAGGGCCCGTCGAAGTCGTACACCGACCGCTACCAGTTGCGGCGCTTCGGGCGCGGCGGCTTCGTGGAAATCGCCATGCGCGCCGGCGTACCCGTCGTCCCGATCGCGGTCGTGGGCTCGGAGGAGGCGATGCCGGTGGTCTTCCGCCTGCCGTCGGTGGCCCGCGCCCTGGGCGTCCCTTATGCGCCGATCACGGCCAACCTGCTGACCATGGGGCCACTCGGCATCGTGATGCCCTTCCCGGCCAAATTCAAGCTGCGGGTACTCGACCCCATCTCCTTCGACGTGCCGGCCGACCGGGACCGCTACTCGAAGAGCCGCATCATGGACGAGTCGGAGGGCATACGGAACCAACTCCAGGACGCCGTCTACGACATGCTGCGCGACCGGCGCAGCATCTGGTTCGGGTGACCGACTGATGGCGACGCGCGTGCTGGTCACGGGAGCCGACACCTTCTGGGGCGGCCGCATGGTCCAAGCCCTGGAGTCGGACCCCGGTATCGACGTGATTCTCGGGATGGGGACGCGCGCGCCTTCGGTCCCTTTCGAGCGGGCCGAATTCGTGCGGGCGGACCAGCATTACTCGATCATGAGCCGGATCGTGAAGGCGACCCAGGTCGACACCATCCTCCACACCTTCATGATCACCAACTCCGCCACGGTGCCGCGGCGCGTCATGCACGAAATCAACGTGATCGGCACCATGAACCTGCTGGCCGCCGCCGGGGCGGCCGGCTCGCCCGTCCGGCACATCGTGGTCAAGTCGTCCACGCTCGTCTACGGTTCGGCCGCCAGTGACCCGAACACATTCACCGAGGACACGCCGCGTACCAGCCCGGTCAAGAACGCCGTCGAGCGGGCCCTCATTGAGGCGGAGGGCTTCGTTCGAGACTTCTCGGAGGACAACCCCGGCACCAAGGTGACCGTGCTGCGCTTCGCCAACGTCCTGGGCAACCACCTGTCGACGCCGATCAGCCGCAACCTGTCACGCCTTGTCTGCCCGGCCATCTTCGGCTTCGATCCGCTCTTCCAGTTCGTGGAGGAGGACGACGTCGTGCGGGCGCTGGTCCACGTCACCATGGGTGGCATCCCGGGCCTCTACAACGTGGCAGGCGAGGGGCGGCTGCCCTGGAGCGAGGTGGCGAGCATCTGCGGCACCCGGCTGGTGCCCGTCTCGCCTTACAGCCTCCTCAACATCCGCCCGATGGCCCGCCTCTTCGACCTCCCCCCCGAGCTTGAGGACCTGCTCCGCTACGGACGGGGCGTCGACACGCGCCGGCTGGCGGCCACCGGCTTCACCTACAACACGACGAGTGCCGGCGCGGTGCGCACCTTCATCAGGGCGCTGCGCCTGCGGAGGCAGTCGGGGCGGCAGCCGATGTCGTACACCTACGAGCACGACGTCGAGCAGTTCTTCCGCCACTCGCCGTCGGTCATGAGCGCCGGCGAGGCTTAGCTCAGCTCCCCAGCCATGCCGCGACGAGGCCGGGCTCGCGGACGGCCCACTCCTCCGACGTGATGGCGTAGCGCACGTGGTCCTCCCACACGCCGTCGATCTCGAGGAATCGCTGCGCGATGCCCTCCTCGCGGATCCCCAGCTTCTCGACCACCCGCCGGCTGGCCACGTTGCGCGGGATGATGGAGATCTCGACCCGGTGCAGGGAGATGGCCTCGAAGGCGAAGCGCAGCGTCACCACGACCGCCTCGGGTACCAGCCCGCGGCCGGCCAGGGCCTCGTCGATCCAGTAGCCGATAAACCCGCTCTGGAACGGGCCCCGCTGAATGGACGACAGCGTCACCTCACCGGCGAAGCGCTCGCCCACGAAGATGCCGAAGCCGTAGCCAGTCCCGAGGTGCCGCTCACGCTCGCGGATGCCGCAGCGGGCGGCGAAGCTCGGCCGGTCCTCCGACGGCACCGGGGCGCCCTTGGGCCGCGGCTCCCAGCGCAGCAGCCAGTCGGCGCAGCGGGTCCGGACCTCGTGCCACGCCGGGAAGTCGTCCTCGGTCAGGGAGCGCAGGAGGACCCGCCGTCCCCGCAGCTCGAGCGGTGCGTGGCGCACGGCCCGCGCGCTCACCGCCCGAGCACCTCGCCCAGAACCCCGAGCAGCGCGAAGACGTTGCGCCGCCGCGCCGTGTGCCCCATGCAGCCGATGCGCCAGACCTGCCCCGCCAATTGGCCGGCACCGGCACCGATTTCGATCCCGTAGGCCGACAGCAGCTGGTGGCGGCACGCGGCGTCGTCGACGCCGTCGGGTATCCGCACCGTGGTCAACTGGGGCAGGCGGTGCTCGGCGGCGACCAGCAGCTCGAGCCCGAGCCCGACCAGCCCGTCCTGCAGGAGCTGGC
>DATNLP010000092.1:0-2912 GCA_035602795.1 Acidimicrobiales bacterium
CACGGCGTCACGGCGCGGCGGTCAGCTCGACGGCAGCGGCTTGAAGGGCTCGAGGGTCACCCAGCACGTCCCCTGCGGCTGGTGGTTCGTCTTCAGCTTGCACTGCGACGACGGGGGCACGTTGTTGTGCACCTTGACCACCTGGTACTGGGTCGGCCCGTACATCTTGTTCGGACCGAAGGACCACACGGGCGACAGCGTGCCCGGGTAGTCGGTGATCTTCGACATGGCCTCGACGAAGGTGCGGCGGTTGAGATCCGGGCCGGCGTTCTTGGCCGCCTCGGCGAAGAGCCGGATAGCCCCGCACCAGGCCTGGATCGGCCCCTGCTCCTCGATGTAGAAGCTCGTCGTCCCGGCGATGGGCTTCGGGTGGAACTTGTGCCAGGTCTCGTAGCAGGAGCGCACGCCCGGGTCGTAGCCACCCTGGCTCTCGGGCCGGGCGTCGTCGAAGCCGCCCAGGGTCTCGGTGGTCACGCCCTCCTGCCCGTTGATCGCCTGTTCGTAAGGCTCGGGAATCAGGCCCAGCGCCGCCTCGACCGTCGACTGGTAGTCACTCAGCAGCAGCTGCGGATAGTACTTCTGCGACGTCTCCGCCCCGATGTAGGGAAAGAACGCGTTCGCCGGCAGCAGCGGGAAGACCGACTGCACGCCGGCTGCCTCGAATTTCTCCACGGCCAGCTGCGAGTCGGAACTGGTGGCGGCCGTTTCTTCTGGGTTGCCGGCGATCGTCTCGACGACCGGAGTGATGCCCACCTTCTTGAGGTCGGGCAAGAGGTACTGGTTGAGCGCGGCCTGGTCGGCCGCCTGGTCCGAGACCGCGACGCCCACCTTGGTGCCGTGGCCCAGGCGACCCGAGCTCATGCCCCACTGCACGGTGGCCTGGAGCACGGGGGCCATGTCCGGCCCGGTCCACCACAGGTAGGGCGAGCCGAGCTGTGTCCATTCGCTGATGGTGGACCAGGCGCTGATGAGCGGCGTATGGCCCTGCTGGGTCACGCACAGCTGGTTGGAGCCCGTCCAGGTGCCGATGCCGTCGATCACGGCGAAGACGGCGGGGGTGCCCTGCGTCCATTGCTCGCACAGCGCCTGCATGTTGGCGTCGTTGGTCGGGTCGAACTGGACGATGATCGGGTTGATCTTGCGCCCGTTGATACCACCCGCCTGGTTGATCTGGTCGACGAAGAGGTTGATGGCCGGGATCTGCTCGTTGTACTCCTTGTCTTCGGCGAAGCCCAGCTTGCCGGCCAGGCTGTTGACCGCCACCACGGGGAAGACAACGTTGATGGACGTCTTGGAGACGCCGCGGTCGCTCGTGCTGGCCTGGCTGACAGGCGTGGACGAGGACGAGGACGTGGAGGCCCGGAGCACCGGCACGGCCGCGCCGGCGCTGCCACCGCCGCCGGGCGTCCCCGCGGGGGCCAGCACCAGCCAGGCGATGAGCCCGACCACAATGGCGACGACGATCAGCACGGTGCGCAGCTGCATGCCGCGCGGGCGCCGGCGCAGGCGCCGCCACGATCGTCCGATCGGCGCCCAGGGACGGAACGTCCCCCCGTGAGCCGATGCTTGCAGGTTGGCCTCCATGGTCACGCTCCTTCGTTGCGGTCTGCAGCCCCCCGGCCGCTGTCGGCGCTCGGACCTGACACCATCAGCGCTTCGTCGCTCGCACCAAGGTAGGCGGCCAGCGCCTTCGGGTCAGCGCGGATCACTTCCGGTGGCCCGGCGGCCACCACCTGGCCCAGCTCCATGACCACCACGGTGGAGCAGAGCTCGAAGACCAGGGGCACGTCGTGCTCGACCAGCACGATCGTGGAGCCGGTCACCTCCTGCAAACGGCGCAGCAGCGGGATGAAGGCTTCGGCCTCCCGCTGGGCGATTCCCGCCGTCGGCTCGTCGAGCAGGAGCAGCCGGGGCTGGGCCAGCACAATGGAGGCCAGGTCCACCACCCGGCGGGTGCCCGTCGACAGTTCGGCGGTGCGGTGGTGCCGGAAGCGTTCCAACCCGAAGGAAGCGATCACCTGGTTCACCGCCTCGAGCTTGCGCCGCTCGGCCCGACGGGCCCAGGGCAGGCGCAGCGTGGTCGACAGCACGGACACCTCCTGGCGGGCGTCCTCGCACAGGAGCAGCACGTCGAGCACGGTCAATTCGGGGTAGAGCCGGCAGTCCTGGAAGGACCGGACCATGCCGACACCCAACCGCTCCTCGGGCAGGTATTCGGACAGGTCCGTACCGTCGAGGCACACCGAGCCGGCCTGCGGCGCCACCAACCCCGAAATGACGTCGAGCGTCGTCGTCTTGCCCGAGCCATTGGCGCCGATCAACCCCACAATGGCCCCCGCCTCAGCCGCGAACGTCACGCCGTCGAGCGCACGCACGCCACCGAAGTGCACGGACAGTCCCGCCACCTCGAGGTGCGCCGGCCCTGCCGTCGGCGTCACGGCTCCGCCCCCTCGGCGGCCAGGGCCACCGGGGTCGACGGTGTGGCCCCGCGCTGCAGCACGCCCCGGACCGCCACGGTGACCAGGTCACCGAAGCGGTGCAGCAACTCGCCCATGCCGCCGGGCAGATAGAGGATGAAGGCCAGGAGGCCCAGGCCGCTCGTGATGAATTGGATGGTCTGGTTGCCGCCGAAGATGGCGGGCAACCCCTCGAGGAACAGGGCGCCGAGGATGGCGCCCGGGATGGAGCCCAGGCCGCCGATGACCACCATGGAGATGATGACGAACGACGTGGTCGGGTCAAAGGTGATGTCGGTGTTGTTGAGCTGCTGGGTGGCGAAGGCGAAGCACACCCCGGCGTAGCCGGCGATGAAGCCCGACAAACCGAACGCGAGCAGTTTGGTACGCAGGATCGGGATGCCCATGGCCGCCGCACCGACCTCGTTGTCACGCACGGCCACCAACCGGCGGGCC
>DATNLP010000100.1:0-3998 GCA_035602795.1 Acidimicrobiales bacterium
CTCTTCTGCAAGATCGTGGCCGGTGAGCTGCCGTCTGACATCGTGCACGAGACGCCCACGACGGTGGCCTTCAAGGACATCCACCCGGCAGCGCCCCTGCACGTGCTGGTGGTGCCTCGCCGCCACATCGAGGATGCCTCGGTGGTGACGGCCGAGGATGGCCCGGTCCTGGCCGACATGCTCATGGCGGCGCGCGCCGTGGCCGACCAGGCCGGGCTGGCCACGCCCGACCGGGGTTACCGGCTCGTCTTCAACATCGGACCTGACGCCATGAACTCCGTGGCGCACCTCCATCTCCACGTGCTGGGGGGAGAGCCACTGAAGGGGCACTTCGCTGCCACATGACCGCTCCATGACCACGACACTGCGCGCCGAGTGCTTCGTCCCGGGCAACCACCTCATGGCCGGCCTCCTCGGCACTCGCGACGAGCACCTGCGCCAGATTGAGCAGGCCTTCCCCGACGAGCAGATCGCCGTGCAGGGCAACCGCATCTCGGCGGAGGGCCCGGCCGCCGAAGTGGTGGTGCGCCTCTTCGACGAGCTGATCCTCCTGGTGCAGTCTGGCAAGGATCTCGACTCGTCCACCCTGGCCCGGACCATCGACATGGTCCGCGAGGACATCCGGCCGAGTGAGGTACTCCGCTCCGAGGTGGTCCGAGCCGCCGGCGGCAAGACGGTGCGACCCAACACGGCCGGACAGAAGCGCTACGTGGATGCGATCTCCCAGAACGTGATCACGTTCGGCATCGGTCCCGCCGGGACCGGCAAGTCGTACCTGGCGGTGGCCCAGGCGGTGCACGCCCTGCAGTCGCGCCAGGTGGCGCGGATCATCCTTACGCGCCCGGCCGTCGAGGCAGGCGAGCGCCTCGGCTTCCTGCCCGGCGACCTCATGGCCAAGGTGGATCCTTACCTGCGCCCCCTCTACGACGCGCTCTACGACCTGCTCGAGCCAGAGGGCGCGCAGCGCCTGCTCGATCGTGGGACGATCGAGGTGGCCCCGCTTGCCTTCATGCGGGGGCGGACACTGAACAATTCGTTCATCATCCTCGACGAGGCGCAGAACACGACACCCGAGCAGATGAAGATGTTCCTGACCCGGATCGGGTTCGGCTCCAAATGCGTGGTAACCGGGGACGTGACGCAGATCGACGTGCCGGGTGGGCGGTCGGGCCTGATCGGCCTCGAGCCGGTGCTCGGCGGCATCGACGACATCGCGTTCGTCCACCTGACCCGACGCGACGTCGTCCGCCACAAAATCGTGGCCGACATCGTTGACGCCTACGAAGTGGCAGAAGGGCGGACGGGTCACACGCAGTGACCATCGACGTGTTCGCCGCCGATGAGCAGCACGCTCATCCGATGGACGTGGCTCGCTGGGCCGAGTTGGCGCGCCAGGTCCTTGCGGCGCGAGGGATCAAGGGAGAGACCGAGGTCTCGCTGCTCTTCGTGGATGAGGCTGCCATCGCTGCGCTGAACGAGCAGTTCCTCGGCAAGAGCGGTCCGACGGACGTCCTCTCGTTTCCCATCGAGGACGAGCCCGGACCGACTGGGCGCTCGCCGGACTTCGGGGGCACCGGGCCGGGCAGCTCCTCCGAGCAGGGATCCTTGACGCTGCTCGGCGACGTCGTCGTCTGCCCCTCGGTGGCCGCCCGCAACGCCGTGGAGCACGACGTGAGCCTGGACGACGAGGTGGCGCTGCTCGTCGTGCACGGCCTTCTGCACCTGCTCGGCATGGACCACCAAGCGGACGCCGAGGCCGAGCGGATGGAGGCGTTGGAGCAAAAGCTGCTCGACCGCTTCTACCGGGTGGGCCGGCGCGCGTGAGCGCCCTGACCTTCGTGCTGGCCACGTCGGGCTTCCATACCGAGGACGCCATCCTCATTCTCGTCATCGCGCTCCTGCTGGCCGGGTCGGGCGTGCTGGCCATGGCCGAGACCAGCCTCGTGCGCATGAACCGCATAAAGGCCAAGTCGCTCGTCGACGAGAAGAAGCGCGGGGCCCGCCAGCTGGCGCGCCTGGTGGAGAATCCGGCCAGGTTCCTCAACCCGATATTGCTGCTGGTGCTCATCTGCCAGCTCGTCTCCGCCACCTTGGTCGGCATTGTGGCGGAGCACCTCTTCGGCGCGCTGGGTGTGCTACTCGGCATCGTCTTCGAAATCGTCGTGATCTTCGTCTTCTTTGAGGCGGTGCCCAAGAACTGGGCCGTGCAGCACTCGGACCGGGCCGCCCTGCTCAGTGCGCCGATCGTGAGCACCCTGATCCGCTTCCCTCCCATCCGCTGGCTCTCGTGGGTGCTGATCGGGCTGGCCAACCGCATCATCGGCGTCGCCGGCGAGGACCAGGAGGGCATTCACCAGACCTACATCACCGACGCGGAGTTGAAGGCCATGGCGGACGTCGCCCACGAGGAGAACGTGATCGAGAGGGACGAGCGCACCTTCATCCACTCCATCATCGACTTCGGCGACACGGTGGCGCGCGAGGTCATGACGCCGCGTCCGGACATGATCACCGTCGAAGGCGACGTCACGGTGCGCGACGCGCTGGAGGCGGCGCTGGCCGCCGGGTACAGCCGCATCCCGGTGGAGGGCGACGGGATCGACGACATCATCGGCATCGCCTACGCCAAGGATCTAGTGCGGGCCGAACGCGTCGGCAAGGCCGCGCAGATGGTGCGGGAGAGCGCGCGCCCGGCCAAGTTCATCCCCGAGTCCAAGGAGGTCTCCGACCTGCTGCGCGAAATGCAGGAGGAGAAGTTCCACATGGCGGTGGTGGTGGACGAATACGGCGGGACGGCCGGGCTCATCACGCTCGAGGACCTGTTGGAGGAGCTGGTGGGCGACATCGTCGACGAGTTCGACGTGGAGGAGCCCACGGTCGAGCGCTTTGCGGACGGTTCGGTGCTCGTCAGTGCGCTGTACTCGGTCGACGACGCCGACGACCTGCTCGGCGCCGACCTGCCGCACGGGCCCTGGGACACGGTGGGCGGCCTCATGCTCGACCTGGTGGGGCGGGTACCCGACAAGGGCGACTCGGTGGAGGTCGACGGCTTCCGGCTCACCGCCGTCGACGTGCGGGGCCGGCGGATCGAGCGGGTCAAGATCGAGCCCACCGACAGCGCCGAGGACTTCGAGGGCGACGGCGACGCTTCGGCCAACGGGCACTAGGCGCGGCCGTGCGGTCCGGGTTCGTGGCCGTGGTGGGCCGGCCCAACGTGGGCAAGTCCACCCTGGTCAACCGCATGGTGGGCACGAAGGTGGCCATCACGTCGTCGCGCCCGAACACGACGCGGCACCGCATTCTGGGCGTGCTGCACGACACGGAGGCCGACGCGCAGGTGGTGTTCGTCGACACCCCCGGCATCCACCGTCCCAAGAGCACGCTCGGTTCCCGCCTCAACGAGGCGGCGACGAGCGCGCTGGGCGACGTCGACCTGATTCTGGTGATCGTCGACGCCACCGGGGCCGTGGGTCCGGGCGACCGTACGGTGCTCGAGCGCTCGGTGCGCGAGCTGCAGCGGGCCGCGAGGGCCAGGTCGGTTGGTGGCCATGACACCGGTGAGGAGGTGGACGGGCCTCGCGGCTTGCTCGTCGTGGTGAACAAGGTCGACCGGGCCAAGCCGTCGCAGGTGCTCGAGCGCTTGGCCGAGGCCAAGGAGGCGGTGGACGCGTTGGGCGAGCTGCCCGACGTTGAGTACTTCGCGGTTTCGGCCCGCACGGGCAAGGGCGTGCCGGAGCTGACCGACTTCGTTGTCGGCCGCCTGGACGAGGGGCCACCGTTCTTCCCCGACGACGTCGTGACCGATACCCCCGAGGCGCTCTGGGTGGCCGAGCTTGTGCGCGAGCAGCTGCTGGCGAAGACGCGCGACGAGCTGCCCCATGCCATCACGTGCCGGGTGACCGAATGGGAGGGGCCACACATCCGCGTCGAGATCATCGTCGAGCGCGATTCGCAAAAGGCCATCGTGATCGGCAAGGGCGGCGAAGTGCTGAAGGCCG
>DATNLP010000105.1:0-4951 GCA_035602795.1 Acidimicrobiales bacterium
CCACCGGGTACATGCGCTCGACGAGGGTGCGCTCAGCCGCCGTGTAGAAGCAGAAGGCGTCCGCGTCGTCGAAGGTACCGCGGAACACCGAGAGGTAGAGCGCCGGCTCGTCGTGCGCGGCCGGGTGGAAGACGGCCGGCATGGGCACCCGGCCGATGGTGGCCACCGTCGGGTGGTAGAGGTACGGGCTGAAGGCGACGACGTCGGCGTCGGACGCGCAGACCGCTTCGACCAGCTCGGTGGAGACCGGCCCGTTGTACTCGACCCACCGCTTGCCCTGGGCCCGGGTGGCCTGGCGCGGCGCCAGCCGCAGCAACCCGTCCAAGCCGTAGAAATCGGGCAGGCGCCCTTGCGTGGTGGGGTGACGGTGCACGGTCACGCCGTGCAGTTCGGACGTTCCCGGCTCGAGCTCGTCCGCCCAGGTGTGCGGGTCCAGGGCGCACGTGGTGTGCACCTCGGTCTCCCAGTTCGTCATGGCCCCCAGGTGCTCGGCCAGCTTGCGGACCGCGGTCTCGGCGCCGCCCATGATTTGGGTGCCGTAGCGCGGGGTCACGAACGCCGCCTTCACGGCGCGCCCACCACGCCGGCGATGACGTCGACCAGCTGCCTCGACGCCGCGTCCGAAGAGAGCTCGGCGGCGCGCCGGTGGCCCGCCATGATCAAGCGACGGCGCAGCTCCTCGTCGGTGCAGGCGCGGTGCAGCGCCGCCGCCACGTAGGCCGGGTCGCCCGCCTCGAGCACCAGCGCCGCACCGGCCACGGTCTGGCCCACCGCGCCGGCGTCGCGCGTCACCAACGGGAGGCCGGCCGCCATGGCCTCGACCAGGGGCACGCCGAACCCCTCGTGCACCGACAGCGACAGGTAGGCGTCCGCCGCCGCGAAGTAAGCGGCGAGCGCCGCGTCTGACACCTCGCCGGCCATGCGCACGGCGTCAGCCAGGCCCAGGTCGACCACGAACTCGCGGAGCGCCGTGTGGTACTCGTAGCTCGAGGTCCCGCCGACCAGGTGCAACCGGGCGGCCGGGTCGTAGAGACGCCGGTAGGCCCACAGCGCCTTGACCAGCTCGTGCTGGGCCTTGGACGGCACGATGCGCCCGACGAAGAGGATGTCGCCTCCGCCCTCGGCGCGGCGCGAGGCCAGCTCGGCCGCCACCCGCGGGTCGGGACCGGCGGTGACGCGCCCGTAGTCGGCCAGGACCGGCACCACCTCGGTACGGCGGCACCCGGCTCGGTGCAGCGTCTCCTCGCTGAAGGGGCTCTTCGCCAACCCGAGCAGCGCCACCGGCGCCAGGCGGGCCAGCTCCTCGGTCGCCCGGGCCGCTCGGGCCACGCTGTCGGGCTCCCAGCCCGCGAAGAGCTCCGGCGCGGTGAAATTGTGGAAATCGAGGATCAGCGGCAGGCGCTGCTCGGCCAGGTAGCCGGCCACCGCCGACGAGGTCGTGAACTGGTAGACGGCGACGTCGCCCGCGGCGGCGTGCTCGGGGTACGTCCAGTGCTTGTACGCCGTGCCGGCCAGGTCGTCGTGAATGGCTTCGGCGAAGATCTCGGATCGCCACCCGGCCCGCCGCAGCGCGTCGCGCAGGAGGAGCGTGTGGGTGCCCGTGGCGTCGTGCGGGTTCAGCGTGGCGATGAACTGGTGGACGGCCACCGGCCCCCCGGCGGCGGCGCTCACCGCTCGAACGGCGAGATGACGCTGGAGCGGACGGCCACCACGAGGTAGTCGGCGTCCGCGGGACCCATCTGGACATCGGCCTCGTACCCGCTCTGGGCCAGCAGGTGCACCCAGGACCCGGGCCGCAGCGGCCGGCCCGGGGCGAGGTCCGCCTCGACCGGCGCGTCGGCGCCCTCCCAGGTCGCCTGCGTGACCGAGTGGATGACCAGCGTCCCGCCGGGGGCGAGCCGCGTGCCGACCGCTTGCAAGACGTGCGCCCGTTGACCACCGGACATGCCCTCGACCAGCCCGCTGAGCACGACGCCGCCCAGGCCCGCCGCGGCCACGGCGCGCAGGTGCCCGTCGAGGCTCTCGTGACGGACGTCGAGCGCGCTCAGCTCGGCCGCGTCCACCACGTGGGCCCGGGGGTCGATCCCGTACGCGTCGCCGCCGGCCTCCACCATGCGGCGGACCAGCCAACCGTCACCACACGCCGCATGCAGCACGCGGCCCGGGACCTTGGCCACCGCGGCGGCGGCCGGGTCGGCCCACCAGGCGCCGGGACCGCTCGAGCCGCTGAACTCGACCACGCCCGCCGCCGGCACGCGCTGCGTGTCCACCCGGCGCTCGAGCTCCTGCAGGCGGTCGTCCACGATGTGCAGCGCCCGGCTCACCGCCGACGCCGACTGGCTCATCTGGTGGGTCAGCCACCCCACGTACCACAGCAGGAGCGAGCGCATCCCCTTCTTGACGTAGGCACCGGCGGCGCGCTCGGACTCCACCGGCACGACGGGGTCGATGAAGGTGGCGGCGTCGACCATGCGCAGCGCGTCGCCCAGGTCACCCCCGCGACCGGCCACGGGGGAATGGGCCAGGAAGAGCTCGTCCAGCTCGCGCTCGAGCTTGGGCGGCAGGTCGCCCGAGGCGCGCCGCAGCCGCACCTCTTCGGCGATCTCCGCCATGACCTGCTGCACGTAGGCCTGGGGGTCGTCCGGCATCGTCTCGCTCATGGTCGGTCCCGTCAGGCCAGCGCGGAGTCGAGGTCGCTCTCGGTGGAGATCAGCGCGGCGTGCACGTTCATCCGCAACATGCCCGTCGCCTTACCGGGGTTCATGACCTCGAACTTGCCGGCTTGTTCCATCCAGTCGTAGAGGATCCCGTCGCGGCTCTGGATGCCGAGGGCAAAGGAGTAGGAGCCGTCGAGCATCGGCATGTCGACGACACCGAAGTGCATGACGCTGATGCCCCGGGGGGCGGCAATCTGAATGCCGATGATGGAGGTGTCGGTCCGCAGAATGGTGTTGCCGTAGTCGTCGCGGAACTCGAGGGAGAACACGACGTCGGGGACGGGATGCAGCGCTTCGAATTCGACCCGGATGGTCAGGTCATCACCGGTGGTCATGTAGGCGACGCTGTTGTCACCCGAGTAGACGCGGTGCACGGAGCGGAAGCGGACCGGCCGCTCCTCGTCGGGCAGCGCGGCGGCACCCGTGCCCGGTGCCACCGGCACCGCCACCTCGGCCGGGTCGACGATCGACATGCCGGCGCCCTCCGCCATGAGGCGTTCGCGGAAGATGCGCGTCGCCTCGCCCGGCTCGCCCTCGGCGATGAGCCGGCCGTGACTGAGCACGACGCCGCGGTCGCAGATGGAGCGCACGGTATCGGCGGAGTGCGTCACCAGGAGGATGGTGCGTCCCTCACGCTGGAACAGCTTCACGCGGTCGAGGCACTTGCGCTGGAACCGCTCGTCACCCACCGCCAGCACCTCGTCGATCACGAGGACGTCGGGGTCCACGTTGACGGCCACGGCGAAGCCGAGCCGCACCGCCATGCCCGAGGAGTAGAACTTGACCGGCCCGTCAATGAACTCCTCCAGCTCGGAGAAGTCGACGATGGCGTCGAACGCCCGGTCGACCTCGCGCTTGGACATGCCCAGCAACGAGCCGTTGAGGTAGATGTTCTCCCGCCCGCTCAGGTCCTGCTGGAAGCCGGCGCCGAGCTCGAGCAGCCCGGCCAGCTTGCCCCTCACCGCCACCTCTCCCTTGGTGGGCTGGAGCACGCCGCAGATGCACTTGAGCAGCGTCGACTTCCCCGAGCCGTTGCGGCCCAGGATCCCGACCGTCTGGCCCTCGGGGACGGTGAGCGACACGTCGCTCAAGGCCCAGAAGTCCTCGGTCGCCTTGCGCCGCCCCCCGTGAATGATGCGCTCCTTGACCGTGTTGTACTGGCCGTGGGCCAGCCGGAAGCGCTTGGAGACGTTCCGCACGTCGACGGCGAAGTCGCTCACCTCAGAGCTCCTCGGCGAAGTTTCCCTCGAGCCGGCCGAAGACGGCCAGGGCGATGAGGAACAGCACGAGCGACAGGAACAGCACGGCGGCGTCGAGGCCGACGTACCAGCCCATGCCCTTTTCGGGCAACACGTAGAAGGTCGTGTAGACCCCGTTGACCACCGCATGCGTGGTGGGATGGGCGTAGATGCAGCGCTGGAACGAGAGTATGAGCGGCACCATCGGGTTGAGGAAGTAGACCCAGGTCAGGCCCTTCGGTCCCAGGCGCTTCGCGATCTGCTCCTGGTACAGGTAGACGATCGGGCAGGCCCAGAACCAGGCGGTCAGGATGACCTCGATCAGGTGCTGCGTGTCCCGCAGGTACACGTTGACCGACGAGAGCAGGACGGCGATGGCCGACGCCAACACGATGCCGGTGATGAGGGCGAGGACCAGCACCGGCAGGTAGGACCAGTCCGGTCCCGAGTGCAGGACGATCATGAAGAGCACCATCACGATGGACTGGAAGAAGAAGAACACGCAGGCCGAGCCGACGGCCGCCAGCGCCAGGATCTCGCGCGGGAACGAGACCTTCTTCACGATGCCGGCGTTGCTGACCACCACGCCCGTGCCCGTGAGCACGCCGAGCGAGAAGAGGTTCCACAGCAGCAGGCCTGCGAACAGGAAGATCACGAAGTTCGGCGTGTGGTTGCCGAGCACGATCTGGAACACGAAGAAGTAGATGGCCAGGGTCATGGCCGGAGCCACCATCGACCACACAAGGCCCAGGACCGAGTTCTTGTACTTGACCTTGATTTCGGTACGGACGAGGTAGATCAGGAGCTCGCGCGAGAGCCAGATCTCGCGGAGGCGCTTGCGCACGCTGATCGTCGGGGTGACGATGCGCGTGATGTTCCCGTGGCGTGCCGCGCGCGGGCTGACACCGACCGCCTCGGCCGCCATGGGCGTGGCGTCCGCCACTCTCTGCTCGGCGCCCCCCTCGAACGTTCGGTCTCGCTGATCTGCGTCCGACG
>DATNLP010000113.1:0-2980 GCA_035602795.1 Acidimicrobiales bacterium
ATCACCGAAACGGCCGCTCCCACCTCGTTTTCGAAACCGGCAGAGTCCTTTGCGTCCTTCAGCACGCCCGCGCCCCGGCTCCACTCGCTCAGCTCGGATCGAGGCACCGTCGCGCTCGGGTATCAGCGCCTCACCGGAAGCGGCCAGCGTCATCACTCGAGCGTGGCAATTTGGGACCTAGGAGTTCTGGGCCTCAGCGGCGTCGGCTTCGATCTCCTTCTGGTCAGCCTTGAGCTGCTTCTCCTCAATTTTCTGAGCCCGCTTCATGGCGGAGCGCACCTTCGCCTCCATGTCGGAGACGGCGACGACGACCAGGCCTGCCTCACCTTCGTCGAGGGATTCGCCCAGGTCTTTGAGGTCGCCCCGGCTCATGCCCGCCGCGGCATGACCGGCCAGTGCGCCGAGCAGAGCGCCAGCACCGGTGGTGCCGAGCAGGAGACCTCCACCGATAGCGGCGGCGGGGAACAAGACGATGACGAGACCCGTGGCCAGGCCGACCCCGCCGCCGAGCACACCGCCGGCGCGCGTCGGCGTCTCGTGCTTCTTGACGATCTTGACCTTGCCCTTGTGGTCCCGCTCGATGACGGCCGCGTCATAGGCATCGATCAGGCTGGCCTTGGTGTGGAGCTCCTTGATGAGTTCATAGTCCGCCAGGGCGTCGGCAGCCTCGCCATAGACGCCGCAGTAAACGAAGAGCGTGTCGATGGCCATGCCAGTGTTCCTCCTAGGGTTGATGCAGGCTCAGCGCCAGAAGCGGGTCGGTTAAATTCGGCTCAGCTCTTGTGGACTGAGAGTCGTCTCTGAAGGGCGGCCACCATATGCGGCGAGCGCGTAGATCACGATCACGCCGAGCGCGACGTACGTCAAGGACCAGACCGGGTAGTACGGCATCCACCAGACGGCGCTGATGGCGCCGATGGCACCGGCCGCGACGCCGATCCAGCGACCCAACTGCGAGCGCCCCATCACCGCGAGCGCGCACAGGATCAAGATGATGCCCACAATCAAGTAGACCCAGCCGTACGTCTTAAGGCTGCTGCCGAAGACGGCGTCTTCGAGCTTTTGGGGCACAGCTCCGTGATAGCGGAACGCCCAGATCGCATCGAAGATGCGCATGATGCCGGCCATTCCCAACACGACGGAAGCGAAAATAACCCAGCCGTGGCCCCGTTCGTCCATGGTGAACCTCCACTCGAACGCGCTCAGCACCAGGCAGGCTGCCGAGCTGTTTGCCTTCTCCTCCTTTCGCAGGTATACACCTGTGCGATCCCCAATGGAAGTCGTGCAACAAATCCGCGATCCGGGAATCGTTTGCGGGCATGAAGTCGCCGTGGCTGGGTTCAACCTGAGTCCGTCAGCCCCTAGCAATTCTGCGACCGGAAGATTAGACCTTGCAACGGAAGAGGCACTCGGAGATGCGGAGAGAGGACCATGCTCGCGTATGACTACCCGCTCGGCGGGGTGTTCTTGTCGATGCTCTACTTCTTCTTGTTCTTCATCTGGATCTGGATTCTCATCACCGTGTTCATGGACATCTTCCGCAGCCCTGACCTCAGCGGTTGGCTCAAGGCCCTGTGGAGCATCTTCGTCATCGTCCTCCCCTTCCTGGGCGTCTTCATCTACCTGATCGCCCGGGGCGGAAAGATGCAGGAGCGCAAGCTCCAAGAAGCTGCCCAGCAGAAGCAGGCCTTCGACTCCTACGTCCGACAGACCGCGGGGACCTCCGCAGGTGACGTCACATCACAACTGAGCCAGCTGGCCGACCTGAAGGCCCAAGGAGTGCTCACCGAGAGCGAGTTCGAAGCGCAGAAGGCCAAGGTCCTGGCTGAGACCTGATACCGAGCGCGGGCGACCGCGCCGACGAGGAGGAGGTGCGACATGGCCGAAGAGAACGGATCTCTGGGTCCGATCAGTTACCTGATCGTCGAGTTCCCCGGGAGCAAGATGACCGGGGAGGGATTGCCCATCTTGGTCGATCTCGTCGACCGGGGCGTGATCAGGATCTTGGACTTGGTCTTCGTGGCCAAGGGCCAGGACGGCTCATTGGGCGTCATTGCGCTCGCCGACCTGGATCACGATGGGACGCTCGACCTCGCCGTCTTCGAGGGCGTGTCGTCAGGCCTCGTGAGTCAAGAGGACCTGGCCGAGGCGGCGCCGGTGATCGCGCCGGGATCTGCAGCCGCCATCTTGATTTTCGAGAACCGCTGGGCCACGCCGTTCATCGAGGCCCTGCGTCGTGGTGACGCCCAACTCGTCGCGGCCGGCTACATCCCCCAGGACGACCTGGTGGCCGCACTCATCGCGGCCGAAGGCTGAAAGGAGAACCACCATGCCCCTTCTCCGAGGTATCGCGCGCACCGCGGCCATCGCCGGCACGGCCACGGCCGTGTCGAACCGCGTCTCACGCCGCCAGCAGAACCGCTGGGCGCAACAAGACGACCAGCAGTACGCTCAGCAACAGCAGGCCGCGCCGCCTCCCCCGCCCGCGGCCCCGGCGAGGGACACGGTTGCGCAGCTCAAGGATCTCGCCGATCTCAAGTCACAAGGCATCCTCACCGACGCCGAGTTCGAAGCCCAGAAGGCGAAGATCCTGGCGGGTTCCTGAGGAGGGCAGTTTGGATGGGGCTGAGCCCCGGCGGGCCGCTGGCTCTTCCGAAGTGCCCTCGGTACGGCTGACCCGCCCGGTCGAGACTCCCTCGCTTGGCCAGAATGCAGAGATTGCTATAAGTACGACAAATTGCGATCAGCCCCTGGACCGGGCGCAACGAAGCGCCCGAGCAGTCTTTCGCCGAGCGAGGCTCGCCAGTGTCTTGGTGTCAACGACCGCACCGGACCGCTTAGCCTCGATCCACCGAATAACGACCTGAACTGACACCCGCGCATCCGCGGAAAGTGCCCCCCGAACTGGGAAGCTGACAGTCACCACAACACATCAGCACCCAGTCACAGGAGGCACTTCCAGTGAAGTCAGTATCGCGCG
>DATNLP010000101.1:0-3114 GCA_035602795.1 Acidimicrobiales bacterium
TCGTCGACCGGTGGCGTCTACGCCTTCGGCGACGCGGCGTCCTACGGGAGCATGAGCGGCCACACCCTCAACGCGCCCATCGTGGGCATGGCGGCGACGCCCGACGGCAAGGGATACTGGTTGGTGGCGGCCGACGGCGGCATCTTCAGCTTCGGCGATGCCGGCTTCTGGGGCTCGGCCGGCGCGCTCCCGCTCAACGCGCCGATTGTCGGCATGGCCGCCACGCCGTCGGGTGACGGCTACCGGCTCGTCGCCTCCGACGGCGGCGTCTTCAGCTACGGCGACGCCACCTTCTGGGGGTCCGCCGGCTCCATGCGGCTCAACGCGCCGGTCGTCGGTCTGGCCGCCACGCCATCGGGCCGGGGTTACTGGCTGGTGGGATCCGACGGCGGCGTCTTCAGCTACGGCGACGCCACCTTCCGCGGCTCGACGGGCTCGTTGCGCTTGAACCAGCCGGTCGTCGGCCTGGAGGCGACGACCAACGGCGCCGGCTACTGGTTGGTGGCGGCCGACGGCGGCATCTTCAACTACGGCGACGCGCCGTTCTGGGGCTCGACCGGCTCTCTGCAGCTGAACCAGCCGATCGTCGGCCTGGCCCACGATCCCGCGGCGGCGGGCTACTGGCTGGTGGCGGCCGACGGGGGTGTCTTCGCCCTGGGCACCGCCCCCTTCGACGGCTCCGCCACCGCCGACATCAACCCGCCCCTGGTCGACCAGCTGGCCAGCACCGACGGGGCGCGGCAGGTCATCACGGTCGACGCGCCCAGCGCGTCGAGCACGACGGGCACGCTCACCGGCTGGGAGAACAACGGCAGCGGCTGGTACGAGGCTCTGCCCCCGATGCCCGCCGTCAACGGCGCCAACGGCTGGCTGCCCGCGCTGAGCCGGGTGGAAGGTGACAACACGACGCCCGAGGGGATCTATCCCTTCGGCTCCACCATGTACGGCACCGATCCGGACCCGGGCACGCAGTTCCCGTACCACCAACTCGTGTGCGGCGACTGGTGGGACGAAGACTCGAGCAGCCCGACCTACAACACCTTCCAGCACGTGCCCTGTGGCACCACCCCACCCTTCGCGGCGGCGTCCGAGGCGCTCTGGACCGAAGGCAACGCCTACCCGTACATGGCGGTCATCGACTTCAACACGCCGCCGACGGGGCCTTACGGCTCGGGCATCTTCCTGCATGCCGACGTCGGGCAGCCGACCGCCGGTTGCGTCTCGCTCCCGCTGTCGGACCTCGTAGAGGTGCTCGACTGGCTCAACCCCTCGCTGAATCCGGTGATCGTCATGGGGCCCGACTCGGTCATCCGGTCGTTCTAACCGTCCACCGGACCGCGGTGCCGGCTCAGCTCGACGTGGTCGCCGCGACCTCCGCCGCCGCCTGGCCGGCCGCCTCCACCACTCGCGCCAGCACGGCCTCGTCGTGGGCCAAGCCCGGGAACAGCACCTCGTAGGGGCCGGGCGCCAGCGCCACCCCGCGCCGCAGCAGCGCGTGGAAGAAGGCGCCATAGGTGCCGTGGGCCACCACGGCACGCGCCTCTTCGTAATCCCGCGGCGGAACGACCGGCCCCACCGCGGCCGGGGCGACGAACAGCCCGACCAGCGGCCCCACGGCAGGCGCGCAGACAGCCAGCCCGCCGGCCGCCACCGCGCTCTCCAGGTCCTTGGCGAACATGGCGGCCCGAGTCGACAACGCGTCGTAGTCGGCTTGGGTGACGTGGCTGAGCACGGCCAGACCGGCCGCCGTGGCGAGCGGGTTCCCCGAGAGCGTGCCCGCCTGGTACACCGGCCCCGACGGCGCCAGCTCGGCCATGAGATCGCGCCGGCCGCCGAACGCGCCGACGGGCAATCCGCCACCGATGACCTTGCCGAAACACCACAGGTCAGGTTGCACCCCCGACCACCCGGTGGCCCCGTCCGGGCCGAGGCGGAAGCCGCTGATGACCTCGTCGAAGACGAGCAGCGCGCCGGCGGCGTCGCACGCCGCGCGCAGCCCTTCGAGGAACCCGGGCGCCGGTTCCACCAGGTTCATGTTGGCCGCCACCGGCTCGACGATGACGCACGCCACCCGGTCGTCCAGCTCGGGCACCACGTTGTACGGGACCACCACCGTGTCCGCCACGGCGCCGGCCGGAACGCCGGCCGAGCCGGGCAGGCCCAGTGTGGCCACGCCGCTGCCGCTGCCGGCCAGCAGCCCGTCCGAGTGCCCGTGGTAGCAGCCGTCGAACTTCACCACGCGGTCGCGTCCGGTGGCGCCACGGGCCAGGCGTACCGCGCTCATGGCGGCCTCGGTGCCCGAAGACACCAGCCGAACCTGCTCGCAGCCGTGCACCCGCTCGCAGATCGCCTCGGCCAGCAGCACCTCCCCCGGCGTCGGCGCGCCGAACGTGGTGCCCCGCGCCGCTGCCGCCGCCACGGCCTCGGTCACCACCGGGTGGGCGTGCCCCAGCAGCACGGCACCGTAGGACTGCACCAGGTCGACGTAGCGGTTGCCCTCGGCGTCGGTCACGTGGGGGCCCTGGCCCGACACGACCGTGTAGGGCGTCCCACCCACCGACGCGAAGGAGCGGACCGGCGAGTCGACCCCGCCCGGGATGACGCGTCGCGCCCGTTCGAACCACCCGGCGTTGGAGGCCGGGGACGGCGGGTCAGCCACCGAGCGCCTCGGCCACCTCGGCCGCGAAGTAGGTCAGGATGAAGTCCGCCCCGGCCCGCTTGAGGACGGTGAGCTGCTCGAGCGCCACCGCCGGCCCGTCGACCCAGCCCGCCGCCGCGGCGGCCTTGACCATCGCGAACTCGCCGCTCACGTGATAGGCGGCCAGGGGCACCGGGACCTCGGCCCGCACGACGGCCAGTACGTCGAGCGACGTCATGGCCGGCTTGACCATGATCATGTCGGCGCCCTCGGCCACGTCCTGGTGAATTTCGGCCAGCGCCTCGCGGCCGTTGCGCGGATCCTGCTGATACGCCCGGCGGTCGCCGCCCCCGGCGATGGTGACGTCGACCGCGTCCCGGAAGGGCCCATAGAGGGCGGACGCGTACTTAGACGCGTAGGCCAAGATGGCGACCCGTTGATGGCCGTGGTCGTCGAGCGCGGCGCGGATGGCAGCC
>DATNLP010000157.1:0-2336 GCA_035602795.1 Acidimicrobiales bacterium
CATACAGTCCGGCGGGCAAAGGCCGGCAGGGCATAAAGGGGCCAAGAAAATAGGACACCAAAGCCAGCCGGTAGCGTCGAAGCCCGTGACGACGCCCCCCGCACCCATGCTCGCCGGCGCCGCCGAGGCGGTGGACCTGGCCCAACATCTCGTCGACTGCGCCTGCGCGGCCGTGCGCGGCCGCGGCGGCGTCGACGCCAACCAGGTGGTGGCCTATGACGTGGCTCACGCCGCCGCGGCGGTAGCGACGGCTCGGGCCGTCCTCCTGTACGGCGAGCAGGGGGATGACGAGGCGGCCATAGCCGCCGCGTTCGTGGCCGACGTCGTGGCCGACCTGGCCGGCAAGGTGGTGGGCCGCGAGGCGCTGTGGGGGGTCGAGCCGGGTTGGGCCGAACCCACGGCCGACTTCATGAAGGCCCAGCGCGATCCGGCCGTCTTGGCCGGGCTGGCCGACGTCGAGGGACCGCGGCACCTGGGCGAGGACTTCGAGCTGGTGCGCGAGACCTTCCACCGTTTTGCCGAGGACAAGGTGCGCCCCCACGCCGAACGGGTGCACCGGGAGAACCTCGACATCCCCGAGGAGATCATCGACGGGCTGGCCGAGCTCGGTGGCTTCGGCCTGTCGGTACCCGAGGAGTACGGCGGCTTCGCCAGCGGTGGCGAGAGCGACTACATGGGGATGGTGGTGGCCACCGAGGAGCTCAGCTGGGGCTCCCTCGGTGTCGGCGGCTCGCTCATCACGCGGCCCGAGATCCTCACCCGCGCCCTCGTCTACGGGGGCACCGAGGAGCAGAAGAAGCAGTGGCTGCCCCGACTGGCCTCGGCTGACGTTCTGGCCGCGGTGGCGGTGACCGAGCCCGACTACGGCTCCGACGTGGCCGGCATCGTGACGGCGGCGTCGCCGGTGCCCAAGGGCTGGGTGGTCAACGGCGTCAAGACGTGGTGCACCTTCGCCGCCCGGGCCGACGTGCTCATGCTGCTGGCCCGCACCGACCCCGACCGCTCGCTGGCCCACCGCGGCATCTCCATGTTCGTGGTCGAGAAGCCGCGCGGCGACGGCCACGGCTTCCTCTTCACCCAGACCCGGGACGACACGCCGGAGCGGCCGGCCGATCTGGAGCCCGGACGCCTCGAGGGCCGGCCCATCGACACCCTGGGTTACCGCGGCATGCACTCCTACGAGCTGGCCTTCGAGAACTGGTTCGTCCCCGAGGCCAACCTGGTGGGCGGTCCCGAGGGCCTGGGCCGGGGCTTCTACCTCCAGATGCAGGGCTTCGAGAACGGCCGGCTCCAGACGGCGGCGCGTGCCCTGGGCGTCATGCAGGCGGCCTACGAGGCGGCCGCCGCCTACGCGCCCGAGCGCAAGGTCTTCGGCGCGCCCATCGGCGACTACCAGCTGACCCAGGCCAAGCTCGGCCGCATGGCCGTGCTCATCCAGGCAACGCGCCAAAGCTCGTATCACGTGGCGCGTCTCATGGCGGGTGGCGAGGGCGCGCTCGAGGCGTCCATGGTCAAGGCCTACGTGTGCCGGGCCGCCGAGTGGGTCACGCGCGAGGCCATGCAGATCCACGGCGGCATGGGCTACGCCGAGGAGTACGCGGTGAGCCGCTACTTCGTGGACGCCCGGGTCTTGTCGATCTTCGAGGGCGCGGACGAGACGCTGGCGCTCAAGGTGATCGCCCGGCGGCTGATCGGCTGATCGGCTGATCGGCTGATCGGTTGGGTCGAGCAGCGGCAGGGCGTCCCCGCCGCAGGGCGGCTCAGGAGGCGCTACGGCTCAGCCCGGCCCGCTCGCCGCGGCTGACGAACTTGATCGCCATCTTGCGGCTGGCCTCGTCGATCATCTCGTCGCCGAACATCACGGCACCCTTGTGGTCCTCCTCCGTCGCCTTGCGGTAGGCCTCGAGGAGGTCGAAGGCGTGGTCGAACTGTTCCTGGGTCGGTGAGAACACCTCGTTGAGCACCGCGGCCTGGTCGGGGGTGAGGGCCCACTTGCCGTCATAACCCAGCATGCGGGCCCGCATGGAGTACTCGCGCAGCGCGTCCATTTCGCGCACCTTCAGGAACGGCCCGTCGATCACCTGCAACCCGTTGGCCCGACCGGCCATCAAAATGCGGCTGAAGACGTAGTTGAAGTGGTCACCGGGGTACTCGGGGATGTCGACGCCGCCGGTGAGCACGGGCATCTCGATGCTCGCCGCGAAGTCCGCCGGCCCGAAGATGATCGTCTCGAGCCTCGGGGAGGCTTCACAGATCTCCTCCACGTTGATGAGACCGCGTGCTGTCTCGATCTGCGCCTCGATTCCGATATGACCGACCGGAAGGCCGCTCGTCTT
>DATNLP010000169.1:0-3404 GCA_035602795.1 Acidimicrobiales bacterium
GATCCTGGAGCCCCTGCCCCGCCCGATCAGATCGGCGTCGCGTCCCAGCTGGCCTGGGTGCAGCAGCCAACGACCGGTTCGGCCTACGCGCCGGTGTCCCCTCAGCCTGAGGTCGCCGTCGAGGACAGCTCGGGCAACATCGTGACAAGTGACTTCTCCTCCGTGACCCTGCAGCTCGTTTCGGTGGTCCCGAGCGGCGGCACCATTTCAAGCACGTGTGCGGGGGTCGAGTCCTACGGGCTCGTCGAGTTCTCGGACTGCAGCATGAGCAGCGCCGGGACGTATCAGGTCCAAGCGGTGGATTCGGACTCCAGCGTCTCTGCCACCCCGATTGCCACCGTCTCGGTCACTCCCGCCACAGCGGCCAAGATCGCGTTCACCTCCAATTCCCTGACGGGCACGGCGTCGAACAGCCCGACGGTGGGAGCGATCACCGTCCAGGAGCAGGACGCGTTCGGCGACGCCTTCCCGACCACGACGCCCGTCACGGTCGCCCTCAGCTCGAATTCAACCGGCACGAGCGAGTTCGCTGCGACCTCGAACGGGACGCCGATCACCTCTGTCACCATCCCCGCCGGCTCCTCGAGCACCACCTTCTATTACGGCGACACCAAAGCGGGGACCCCGACCATCACGGCAACCGCGAGCGGCTTGGTGTCCGGGACTCAATCCGAGACCATCACCCCAACGACGGCCACCAAGCTCGTCATCACGAGCAGCCCGTTGAGCGCGGCCTCAGGCAGTGCCGCCACAGCTCCGTTCACTGTCACTCTCGAGGACACGTACGGCAACGCCACCACCAAGACCAGCGCCACCACGGTGAACCTGACTTCGACGTCCACCGGTGCCAAGTTCGCCACGACCTCGAACGGGTCGGGCGTGACCAGCGTCAACCTGCCGGCCAACAGCTCCTCGGTCACGGCCTACTACGGCGACTCGAAGGTTGGCACGCCGACCATTACCGCGGCGGCCTCGGGGCTGGCGTCTGGCACCCAGCCAGAGACCATCACCTCCGGTCCCACCAAGCTGGTGGTGTCCGGTCCGACATCCGGTAGCGCGTCTGCGACGGCGTCATTGGGTCCGTTCACCGTGACCGAAGAGACAGCCAGCGGCACGCTGACGACCGTGGGTGAGACCGTCAATCTGATGTCGAACTCCGCGGGGACGTACCTCTTCAACACCACGCAAGGATCCACCGGGCCCACCGGGGC
Source organism: Acidimicrobiales bacterium (assembly GCA_035602795.1). Taxonomy (GTDB): domain Bacteria; phylum Actinomycetota; class Acidimicrobiia; order Acidimicrobiales; family RAAP-2; genus Bog-473. Next base: position 1,212 of record DATNLP010000169.1, read on the forward strand.
GACGAGCGTCACCATCCCGAGCGGCCAGTCTTCGGCCACCTTCTACTACGGCGATACCAATGCCGCTACGCCGACGATCACCGCATCGGTGTCCGGCCTGACCTCGGGCACCCAGCAAGAGACGATCACTTCGGGCCCAGTCGCCCAGCTGAACTTCACCACCGGCACGGTGTCGGGCACGGCGTCCAGCAGCGCCAAGGTGGGGCCGCTCACGGTCCAAGAACAGGACGCGTTCGGCAACGCGACCACGACGGCGCTCACCGTCAACCTGTCCTCTACCTCGGCGGGACCCTACGAGTTCGCTGCCACCTCAGGTGGGGCGGCCATCACCTCGGTCAACATCGCGGCGGGCAATTCGACCGCCTCCTTCTACTACGGCGACGAGAACTCCGGCACCCCGGTCCTCACTGCCGCCGCAACGGGGCTGACCTCGGACACCCAGTTCGTGACCATCAACGCGGGGACCGGCACCCAGCTGGCCATCAGCTCGACCGCCTTCACCGGCACCGCCAACGCCTCAGCGACCAATGCCTTCACGGTCACTCTCGAGGACGTCTACGGCAACCCGACCACCAAGACCGGCGCCACCACCGTCAACCTGACTTCGACCTCGACGGGCACCCGCGAGTTCGCCGCCAGTTCGGGAGGCACCGCCGTGACCAGTGTCACCCTGCCGGCCAACACCTCCTCGGTCACCGCCTACTACGGCGACGAGACTCCGGGCACGCCCACCCTCACCGCGGCGGCGACGGGGCTGACGTCGGCCACCCAGCAGGAGGCCATCACGGCGGGGACACCGACCAAGCTGATCTTCACCACGAGCCCGGTGTCGGGCAGTGTATCGAACAGCGCCACGTTGGGGCCGATCACAATCGAAGAGCAGGATGCCTACGGCAACGTGGCCACATCGGGTAGCCCCACCACGGTGAACCTCACTTCGACGTCCGCCGGTGCGAGCTTCGCGGCGACCTCGGGTGGTGCGGCCGTCACCTCGGTCACCATTCCGGGTAGCTACTCCACCGCCACCTTCTACTACGGCGACACCACGGCAGGGAACCCGACCATTACGGCGGCGGCGACTGGGTTGAGTTCGGCCACCCAGCAGGAGACCATCACGGCGTTGCCCGCGTCGCAGCTGGGTGTCAGTACCTTCACGGCGACGGCCAGCGCCTCGGCGACCAACGCCTTCACGGTGACCCTCCAGGACCCCTACGGCAACGCGGTGAAGTCCGGGAGCGCCACCACGGTGAACCTGACTTCGACCTCGACCGGCGTTCACGAGTTCGCCGCCACCACGGGAGGCACGGCCGTGACCAGTGTCACCCTGCCGGCCAACGCCTCCTCGGTCACCGCCTACTACGGCGACGAGCGGGCCGGGACGCCCACCATCACCGCCGTCGACGGCACGTTCTCGGGCACGTCGACGGTGACTATCAATGCCAAGACGACCGGTGACGCCCTCAGCCTCATCTCGGGGAGCGGCCAGAGCACGACGGTGGGCTCGGCCTTCACCAACCCACTGGTGGTCCAGGACCTCGACCAGTACGGCAACCCGGTCTCGGGCGTGACCGTCACCTTCACGCCGCCGGCCAGTGGCGCCTCGGGCACCTTCACGACCTCGGCCACTGCGGTCACCGCATCCAACGGCCAGGCCACCTCGAACGCCTACACCGCCAACACGACCCCCGGCGGCCCCTACAACGTCGTGGCCTCGGCCACTGGGGCCAGCTCGGTGAACTCCTCGGAGACCAACGTCGTGGGTGCGGCCCACACTGTCACCGCGACCTCGGGCAGCGGCCAGAGCGCGACGGTGGCCACGGCCTTCACCAACAAGCTCGGGGCCACGGTCACCGACCAGTACGGCAACCCGGTCTCGGGCGTCACGGTCACCTTCACCCCGCCGGCCAGCGGTGCCTCGGGCACCTTCACCACCTCGGCAACCGCGGTGACCAATGCCAGCGGTGTCGCCACCTCGAACACCTACACGGCCAACACGACGGCGGGGCCCGACAACGTCGTGGCCTCGGCCACCGGAGCCAGCTCGGCGAACTTCTCCGAGACCAACACCGCCAAGGCCACGGGTGACACCCTCAGCCTCGTCTCGGGCAGCGGCCAGAGCACGACGGTGGGCTCGGCCTTCACCAACTCAATGCTGGTCCAGGACGTCGACCAGTACGGCAACCCGGTCTCGGG
>DATNLP010000181.1:0-4546 GCA_035602795.1 Acidimicrobiales bacterium
AGATCCCGACCGTCTCTCCGGGCCTCGAGATGACCCAGCTGCGGCGTCCGACGGCACAAGTTTTGGCCCAGGCACACGACGAGCAGCCAAGCCCAGTTGGCCATGAAGCCGTGCTTGCGAAAGGCGTACAGTCCGAAACAGGACTTGAGTTCGCACACCCCCGACTCGACGTCGGCATCCACCTGCAATTCGTCAGGGTCAGGGCACGGCGGGCTGGGTTGAGAGGGCACCACCGACGGAGGCGTGTCCTGGCACACGCTGGCCCCGCTGCCAGAGGGACGGCTTTTGACGGATCCCGTCTCGTGCCCGACCTCGACCACGCGCATCGGCAAAGACGAATCGACAGTACAGGGGGGGGGCATCGCGGCCTCTAAGGGTCCCGAACTGGCTTGGACGTTCGATGGCGGCCGCAACCGGCCCCGACGCCCTGCCGCCGGTCCAACCTGGGGCCTCCCATTCCACAGTCAAGCGGCTCTGATGCCCGACTGCGTCTGACTGCGTCGCCTTTCTTGCGGACCAAGGGGCCGGTTCATCGGCCGCCTCGACAATCGCCAACTTCTTCATGACCGCTACCGACGGCGAGTCCACCTGGACATCGTCTGCCGCGCCCACCTTCGCAACCGGCCTCTAGACGCTGCAGTGCGATAAAGGCGGCAACTGCATCGGTCTCGTCCCTACGGGGAGAGTCCAGGGTTCGAGCGCCGAGGACATCGTCGCCGTCCGCTCAAGCGGCTGGGGCGGGACTTGGACGACGACGTCTTCTCCCATGCCCTTTTCGTCGGCATCCTGCTCTTGGATTGCGGCGACGGCCTCCACGGCATCATGGCCTTTCCGGCTGACGATGGGACCGCCTTTGACCTCGCCCGAACCTCGGATTGCGGGCAGACATGGACGACTGAGGCGGCACCTTCTGGTTGGCCCGCGATCGCGATCTCTCTGAGCTATGCCGACGGTGAGGACTGCTACCTCTCGGCTTCTGACTCCACTCTTGGCGGGTATGCATCCCCGCCTTGGAGGTTACTCACGACGGTGGCGCATCGTGGACGCCCTTGCAGTTGCCCGACGTGGCTCGACAACCGTTGGCCCTGGTGTAATCCCCAGAGCTGTCCCGTCGCGGCAGGGTGCATCGGCGTCGGCGCGACGCCAGACGAATTCAATCCGCCGTCGCGTCTCACCGAACCTCCGAACTCACGACACCCCCATCAGCGAACGAGAACAGGGTGATCATCTCCAATCTGGTGCCCAGCAGTAGTTCCTAAGGGGCTACTAGCCAGGCCGTCCGTGTACAGTGTCCGGCCGAACAGCGAGGGCGTGATGCGCGTTTTGGGAGTCCCTTGAAATCAACCGCCCAATACTCGCTGGATCTGGTGCCCGCGGTCCCGATTCTCCCGCTCCTGAGAACGCAACCTACGCGATATCGTGGACTGGTCTAACAGATTCCTAACCCGATGCGTGACGTTTAGCTGGCCCATCCCGGGCGTGGGCTCGCAACATCCCCACGAAGCTGGTCCAGCAGCGCGCGTTCGTCGGTCCGAAGGAGCTTCGAGAGTTGCCCGTCACGTGGCTTCCCAGTCGAGAGTCGTTCCGTGAGAACCGCAAGGTTTCCCTCACTGTGTTCAAGCTGTAGTCGCAGTTCGTCGCGCTCAGCGGAAAGAGTCCTCGACTCAGCCCTCGCCTGCAATAGGTCGTGCTCCAAGTCGTTGATGCGCTTTTCGAATCGCTCGATTCTCCGTCGTGCCCAGGACCCGCCACTGTCTTGCCCTCGACCTCGTTGGGTCAACGTTTGCACCACCTGGACGAGTAACGCGGACGCCACCTTGTCATAGTCCATCTCAGCGTCGTCTGAGGCGCTTCGCGAATGGTCAGCCCTCACCGCAGGAGCGTCGGCGACGGCCGCAATCCGATATGTCCGTTTTCCTTTGACCTCTCTCGTCAACTGGCCCGCCCGGTCCATGTTGGCAATCAGCTGCGTGAAGCTCGCCTCTGAACCCTCGTAGCCAAGGACATCCCTGAGCTTGGACGTTGCTCGCCCTGTTGGATCTTCTAAGGATCCTCGCTGCGAGAGATATTGCGCGACCTGTTGACGGATATGACTCTGGGGCATGACCTTCTCCTTGCGAACGAGTGAGCGAAGTCTCAACGGCGTCGCGGGGTCGATTACTCGGAGGATCGCGACTCGATCCCCCTACAGGCAGCCATATTAGCCCCAGCCGGCTATCGATTCGTTGCTGTTAACACTTGACGTGATTTACACAATCTGAATGAGTGATCGAGAAAGAGTCGCCCTCTTGTTCGATCTCTTCCATTTATGACGCGCGCTGAGTTCGGGCTGAGGCCGAGATACCCTTGCTAGGGGGGATGTCAGCAGGACTTGGCCCCCCTTCGATTATTCCGAGGCATCGCCCGCTGGCATATTGAGCAGAGTCGATTCTTCCCGAAACGTCTGCCACATTGTTTGTTCCCATGCGGCGTTCAGCTGGCCCTTGATGTGCCCCAGGCGGGCACTGACGTCACGATGCTCGCCAGACGCAGCCGGACCTTTCGAAGGAGCTTCCAGCGTCGCCAGCATCCGAGCCACATCGGCGGTGACCGTCTCGAGTTGCTCGGCAGGTACGCACCCATTGATCAACCGCCACTCGGACGCCTGCTTGGCGCTCAAAGGTTCACTCAGCAGGGCCATTTCCTTGGCCAGCGGAAGGCTGAGGGACCTGGTCAGTAGCCACGCCGCCCCACCCTCGAGCGGGAGGCCGATACGGGCGAAGATCTCCCAGAACGTGGCCGTTTCAGAGGCGTAGATCAGATCGCACGCCAACGCGAGTTGGCATCCCGCCCCGATAGCTGGCCCGTTGACCGCCGCGATGAACGGCGTTTCACTGCGCCAGATCGACTCGAGAAGGCGGTACCAGCCGTAGAGAAGCCCGTCGTCGCGGGCCACCGTCGGAGGTCGCCTGCGCTCCGGTGGGATCTCCAACCCCTCGGTCTTGAGGTCTGCACCAGCTGAGAACGCCGAACCATTGCCCGTGATCACCGCGACCTTTACCGCTTTGTCCTCAGTAGCGTCCCGGATGGCTTCCAAGAGCGCGTCGCGCAAACCCATTCCATTAGGACCCTGACCGCCTGGATAGTGATCCATGGCATTTCGCCGCCGCGGCCGGTTTAAGCGCAACCACGCCACACCCTCCAACGGTTCGTAAATCAGACCAGCCTTCGCCCAAGCGTCCGTGTCGGTGGCCATATGTGACCTTCCTCTCCTGTGGTTGGGACAGTACCCGGGTCCGTGACCGGTCGAGGGGCCGGTGCGGTCCCTACTGGTGTCGGGGCGCTGACGAAACCGGTCGAGCAAACTCGAGCAGCGAACGCCGATTTGCGACCTATACAGGTCACGGCCACGATGCCCGGCACGGACCAAACTGGGCGCCCGCGGCACCTGCTGCGGGCGGAAGGAGAATGTATCGAGGGAGCGCTGGCGCCTCCCGATGAGGGCCGTGAGGCCGTGCGAGCCGCGCGGTGAACGAGCAATCGTCCGGGAGGCCACAGTGGTCGCTCGGGCTACGTTCCTGGAGTGGAAGGATTGATGTCATGCAGGATTCCCGCGTCACGGTGGCGGAGGATTTTTTTCAGAAGTTTTTTGGAGGCGATGTTTCAGCCGCCAGCGAACTCCTCGACCCTCAGGTCGTGGACGTCTCACCCGGAACGCACGCAGCCTCAGGCGTCTTTCAAGGTGTTCAAGCCGTTGCGGCGCACCTTTCAGCCTTTCTCCGACTCACCGAGGATCCAATCGACGTCCTCGAATGGGAGGATTGGATGGCTGGGGTCGACAATGTGGCTGGGCTTGCGAAGATTCATCTGCAACGCGTAGGCCAACAGCACGATTTCCGGGTCATTTTCCTCGTCTCGGTGACCGAAGACAACGGACGACAGCGGATCCCGAGAATTGAGTCCTTTTACAGCGATCAAGCAGCTTTTGATCGCTTCATCTCAGTCGAGCCATAGCCGCGCCGACCCAGGAACTCGAGTCCCGGAGGAGGGGCGATGCCCTCAAAGATCGAGGACTACGCCATTATCGGCGACACGAAAACCGTCGCCCTCATCGATCTCACCGGATCGATTGACTGGTGGTGTGCACCGCGAATCGACTCTGGCGCCGCCTTCGCGGCGCTGCTCGGCGACGCGGGCAACGGACGGTGGCTGATCGCTCCGAAGGGCGAGGTGACCAAGGTCACCCGCCATTACGAACCGGAGACGTTGATCCTCGAGACGATCTTCGAGACGTCCACGGGTTCGGTGTTGGTGTGCGATTTCATGCCGCCGAACGACGGTCACTCCATGATCCACCGCGTTGTCGAGAGCCGAGGTGGCACCGTCGAGATGCAGATGGAGCTGATCGTGCGTTACGAGTATGGCGCGATCACCCCCTGGGCGACCGCTACGGGTGACGGCCTCGTCTTCGTCGCCGCCCGGGACGGCCTCCGCCTCCATAGCCCCATCCGATTGGTTGGCCAGGACAACACCACTGTTGCTTCCTTCTCGATGGCGGGCGACATCC
>DATNLP010000187.1:0-13332 GCA_035602795.1 Acidimicrobiales bacterium
GCAGCGGCGGCGCCCGGCGCGCCGGCACACGGTGGCGCGTCAGCAACCAGGCGGGGTAGAGGAACCACCAGGCCACCGACATGGCGACGAAGACGGGGATGGCGGCCAGCGTGAGGACGGCCAAATGCACGGAGGTCGGCAGCCGGGCCAGCCGGCCCGCCGGCGCCGCGGCGGTGAGGGCACGTGCCTCGTCGATGTCCATAGCCAGAAGCTCGTCCGGCGCGTGCGGGTAGAGGTTGCGCTGGGAACGGCCCCGCCGGAACGCCCTCACCGTGCGGGTGCGGCAGACGAACAGCCCGGCGAAGAGGCCGGCGAGATCGAGCACCCAGGCGGCCCGGTAGGTGCCACAGCCGCCGCTGGCCAGCTCCCAGGCGCTGATCTCGAGCTCGCCCTCGCGGTCGGTGCGGTAGCCCGAGACCAGGTGGTTGAGATCATGGATGCGCACGGCCCGCTTGCGCGACCGGGTGTTGGGGATGGGGTAGGGCAGGGGGCCGACCTTGACGACCGCGAAGGGCTCCGAGTCGCCCGCGTCGGGGGGCAGGCCATTCTGGCGCAGGTGCTCCTCGAGCACCTCCGCCACCGTCGGCGTCCGCGTTCCGCCCGGCGCGCTCACGCTCTTCACCGTGACAGGGGAGGCCGGGCGGGCGCAAACCCGGCCTGGCGCGGGCATCCTACGCTCGGGAAGGTGCGCGACGTCGAGATCATCGTCGGCGACCCCGCCTCGGCCGAGGTGCGGACCGTGCTGCGGCGCCACCTCGACTTTGCCCGGTCGCACACGGCACCCGAGGCCGTGTTCGCGCTCGACGCCGACGACCTGGCCGACCCGGCGGTAACCGTGTACTACGCACGGCGCGGGAAACGGGTCCTCGCCATCGGGGCGATACGGGAGCTCGACTCGTCGCACGGAGAGCTGAAGTCGATGCACACGCTGGAAGAGGCGCGCGGCCAGGGCGTCGGACGGGCCATGGTCGACCATCTGGTGGGGGTGGCGTTCCGGCGGGGCTACGCCCGCGTCAGCCTCGAAACCGGTGCCGGCGACGCCTTCGCGCCGGCCCGCGCCCTGTACGCCCGGGCCGGGTTCGTCGAGTGCGGCCCCTTCGGCGACTACCCCGACGCGGCGACCAGCGTCTTCATGACGCGCGATGTGGGCGAGCCCTGACGCGGCTCAATGTGCACACCCGCACCGTGGGCGTGGCCGACGGCACCCGCCTGGTCCGACCGCCTACCATCCCGACCCGGTAACGAGATAGCCGAAGCCGTTCCGGCAGAGGCGAGGGAAGACCGTGCCACATCATCGAAGAGATCGAATCCGTCACGTCGTGCTCGCCGTGGGCGCGCTCGCCCTGGTCGCTGGTGGCGCAGTCGGCCTTGGGATCGGTACGGCGGGCGCCGCCCAGGCATCGTCGGCCAGCCCGAGCTTGGGGCGAATGGCCGCTTCATCGAACGCGGCGGCCACGTACCGGACCGTGGCCGCATTCACAGGACCGGTCACGGTCGGGCACGTGATTGAACCCGAGACGGCGCTCCCCACCGAGCTGAAAGCGCACGGCTACGTCGAGCAGGAGTTCTTTGCCGCGGGAACGGCTCATGCCTTCACGGCAATGTCGACGCCGTCCGACGGGCAGTGGACCATTGAGCCGACCACCGCCGCCGACTACCGCACCAGGATCCTGGTGCGCCGGCCGTCCAACCCGGCACACTTCAGCGGCACCGTGGTGGTCGAGTGGTTGAACGAATCCGAAGGCGAGTCGGCCCCCGACTGGGACTACCTCAACCCCGAACTGATGGACGCGGGCGATGCCTGGGTCGGTGTATCGGCCCAGGCGCTCGGCGTGGAGGGCGGTGCGCCCATCCTCGGCCGCGCCGTCGCCGGGGTCGGCAATGGGCTGATTCAGCAGGAACCACAGCGCTACGACAGCCTGCACCACCCCGGCGACCAGTACGCCCTCGACATCTTCGACCAGATCGGCCTGGGCCTGCGGTCGGGCCGATCACGCGTGCTCGGCCCGCTCCGCCTCCGCCACATAGTGGCTGTGGGGGAATCGCAGTCGGCCTTCTACCTGACCAGCTTCGCCGACACGCTGCAGCCGCTCAGCCACCCTTTCGATGGCATCTTCATTCACAGCCGGGGAGGCGGGGGCGCCGGGATCAACGGCGGCTCAGTCACCTCCTCCTCCCTCGACTCGGACCTGCGGATCCGGACCGACCTCCACGTGCCTATCTTCATGTTCGAGACGCAGACCGACCTGATCGAACTGGGCTACGCCGCGGCGCAGCAGCCGAACACCCGGTACATCCGAACCTGGGAGGTGGCCGGCACGTCGCATGCCGACGAGTACCTGGTGGGCCCCTCTATCTCCACCTTGCTCGGTTGTCATACGGCCATCAACAGCGGACCGCAGCACGACGTGGTGCAGGCCGCGTTCGCTGCGTTCACCCGTTGGGTCGTACACGGGACTCCTCCACCCTCTCCCTCTCGGTTCGGGCTTCAGCGCGAGCACCCGGCGGCGCTCGCCCTCGATCCGTACGGCAACGTCATCGGCGGGGTGCGCACGCCGGCGGTCGATGTGCCGGTTTCAACGCTCAGCGGGGCAGGAGCACCAGGCTCGAGCGTCATCTGCTCACTCTTCGGCTCGACCGTGCCCTTTCCGCCGCAGATGCTGGTCGGGCTGTACGGCACGAAGGCCCACTACCTGTCGAGGTTCACAGCCGAGCTCGACCGAGCGATCGCTGCGGGCTACCTGCTGCCTTCAGAGCGGTCGGCGCTCCTGGCCCAGGGGCGTCAGGTGCAATTCCCGCCGGCGTGACCCCGTCACGACCTCGGGCGCGAGGGCGTGGTCTTCGCCATTGCTCCTCCTCCGATGTAGGTACAGTTAGGTGCAGTCGACTTCGGGCAACTCATCCGCGCCGGCGCCGGCGCCGACGCGACTCGGAGCTGGAGCAGTCTGATGCCACGGGAGTGCTCAAGGACGAGAACGTGACGTGACGCCCCTTGAGCAGGCCTGCCGGTCCTTGTTCGACCAACATCGCGTCCACGCGTTCGACGGTGTGTTCCATGTCCCGGACGTAGAGCGGTATCCGGCACTCTTCGCCTGGGACAGCGGTTATCACGCGCTCGCCCTGCGTCATCTCGACGCGCCCCTGGCCGCGGGTGAGCTCTCCACGCTCTACCGGGCCAACCGGCTACCAGACGGACTGCTCTCGCATCAGCGCTTCGTGCCCGGAGCCGAGACGACCCAGCGCATGATCGAGGACCTGTTCGGTCCGATGTTCGACGGCGACCGGACACCCTTCGTCGATCCACCCACGGCCGCATACGCGGCGGCGAGGCTGTCACTGACGATCGGGCCGACTGCCGACCCCCTGCTCGACGCCGCCCTCGGTCATCTTCGGGCACTGGGTACCGTGCGAGTCGTGGACGACGGCGTCCTGCCGGTCTGCCTGCATCCCTTCGAGACGGGGACCGAGGGGAGCGCCCTCATGCGCCCGCTCCTGGGCGACACACTCTCGAGCTCGTTGACCCGTCTCAGGGAATTGACCGTGTCCGCCATCGCGATGGAGATGTCTCCGTCGCGGGCGAAGGCGCTCTCGCACGGCTTCGTCGTCTACGACCCGACCATGTGCGGGTGGTACCTGCTGGCGTTGGAAGAGGCGGCACTCGCGTGCCGTGCCCGCGGGCGCGTCAGCGATGCGGCGTGGGCCGAGGCGACCGCAGACGCCGTGGCCGATGCCGTCGAAGCCCACTTGTGGTGGGAAGAGGGGCACATCTTCGTTGCTTATGACCTGGTCGGTGGCCGCCAACTCCAGGGGGTCGGAGCCATGGGACTGATTCCGGCGGCTGCCCGCACCTTCATCGACCGCCGCGTCGCCACCGACGTCGCCGACCACCACCTCCGCCCCGGCGCGCCCATGTGGGGCCCGATGGGCTTCGCGGCCGGGGTGGTGGCGCCGGGGGCGGGCGTCGCGCCGTTCGTCCAGTGGGACGGCAACGCGGTGTGGGGTGCGACGGCCTATTGGGCCCACCTGCTGGCGCTGCGTCTGGATCGCCGCGATGCCGCCGGCGCGCTGCGGGAAGAGCTCGAGGCACGGGTCCGCGCCCACGGCTTCCGCGAGTTCTACGACGCGTGGTCGGGCGAACCGGGTGGCGCCGGTGAAGAGTCGGGCTTCACGTGGCCGGCGCTGCTCCTCGAGATGGCCGCCAACGAGGACGGCGAACCGGCGGCGGGCTGAGCGCCGGCGGCGGCCATGTCAGCTCAGCGGCGCAGACGCTTTCGCGAACTGCAGCACGCTTCGGTGGCGACGTAGGTGACGGGAATAACGGTCCCGAGCGGCCTCTCGTTTGCATTGCGGCGCGACGCGGCGGCGAGTCTTCATTGGTGTTCCACCCTGCCCTGCGCGTGACGCACCGAGTGAAGCAGAGTAAACGATACGGTGCGAGCGACTTCGAATCCGAGGGACCGGTAGAGACGTAGAGCAACGTCGTTCGTGGCGGCGACATGAAGGAACGGTTGCTCACCACGTTCCCGGATTCCCACTGCGACAGCCCGTATGAGCCGGGTTCCGAGTCCTTGGCCGCGGAAGCCTTGGTCGGTGCAGACGGCGCTGATTTCCGTCCACCCAGGGGGATGCAGCCTCTCTCCCGCCATGGCGATCAACGCGCCCTGGCGGCGCACGCCCACATAGGTCCCCATCTCGACAGTGCGGGCAAGGAACGGCCCAGGTCGCGTGCGGTCGATCAGGTCGAGCACCTCGGGTACATCGGCCGGTCCGAGGGGGATGGCCTCGGGATCGGGCTCCGCCAAAAGTTGGGTGCCCTCCATCTGCACTCCTCCTATGGCGCCCAAGACCTCCCAGCCGTCCGGCACCTGGTCAGGCTCGATAATCAGGACGGCTGCGTGGCTCCCGAGGACCTGACCGAGCGCCGACCACGAAGGTCCCTCGAATGGGTTGGCCAACGCACCGAACGGGCTCACGTCCCGCTGGTACCGACCGGCTCCACCGTTCTCGACTCGAACCAGGTCGGCGAGGGAAGTGTGCGCCGCCACCATCGAGTGCCAGATCGGATTGTCGAGTGGGGGCGACGTCTTGTCGCTGAGGCTCATCGATTCCAGCCTTGCATCAACACTTCTATTTTGTCGGCCTGGATGGCACGGCATCTCCCTCTCCTATCACCGCTCGAATGCCGCCTGCATAGTGCCATGTCGCGACCACCAGGGAGCGAACGCATCTGAGCAAGCAGAGTTCACGCGAGTTACGAGGTTTCTCAACCTCTCTAGGCAGCGATGGTGACGTTGCCCGGCGGCGGCGCCTTCATCTTGGCCGTGACCGTTTGCGCCAACGAATCGGTGAGCGCGGCGGAGGGAGGTGTATCGCCCTGGTCCATTATCAGCTCTGCGGTCGAACGACCTTGGCGGATGATGAGAGTAACGAAGAAGTCGTCGGTTCCGCCTTGTTCTCCAGGGAGGTTCACCGGAACTTCGACTTCAACCAAACCCGATTGGTCTCCGAATTTCGGCTGATGGGAGACGGAGGCCATCGGAGTTCCAAACGTGGCGCCGGAGGGCCACTCATTCTTTTCAATGTTCTCAATCGATGGACCCTGGACCTGGAGAAAGCAGCTAGCAAACTTAGGATCATTCAGCGGAGGAAAGTCGCTTTTCGCCTGATCCGGGCTGGTGTACACATCCGCGACGTCAAGGATGCTCGTGTTCCCGTCCTTGCTGTCAAATTCGGGACTTGAGGCCTCGGCTGCGACCACACTGAGTGCGGGGGGGCTGCCCAAACAAGTGGACAAGCCGGGAAACTGAGTCATCGTGAGCATGCTGGACGAGTCGTCGCTGGCGCTCGTGCCGGCCCAGACTGAGCCGGACCTCGTCCAGCCCCGCGGCAGGTTCGGCAGCTTCAATAGCTGGGCCTGAGCGTATGGCTTGTTCGACGTGATGCTGGTGGCTGCACCTGCGTTCACGGCGGGGATGGAGGTGAACCCGGCCATCAAGCCGCTGACCACTATTCCAAGTGAGACTCTGGCGAGAGCGCGCACACACCGTCGTCGAGCAAGAGGACGATGACTCTCTTTGGAAGCCGGATTGATTTTCATCTCTCGCTTCCTCCGTCGGTCCTTGGTCGCTTTCATCCCAACACCTCTTTCGCGGTCGATCACATGTTGAGGACGACGGTACGGGCAGGCGGTAAGGCGGGGGTAAAGCCCCGCGCAACGAGAGACGACCCACCCTTCTGTGCGAACAGCTCGGTTGTCCGCCGAGCCCTGCCCTAGGTTGTGCAGTCGGACGCTTGGCTGGCTCGCCTCAGGGCACGAGCGCCCGAGCGGCGGACAAGTGGCTCTGGAATCGTCTTTATCGGTGGGCCGCCCGGGTCTCGATCCCGGCCCCTTGAGATTCAAAGTCCAGGTCAGAGAGTTGTAAGGTGAGGCACATCGTGTGACCCCGCTTCACACTTCCTACTCAGCGGGCCACTTCGCCGTTTTGAGTGCGTCGGCCTAAGACGAGGTGATGCAAGCTGCAACAAGCTTGTTCCGGCGGCATCCGTGAATTTCACGCCAAGACCGGACGTGGCGATGGATGGCTTGGGGCAAGTCACGGGCAGCCAATCGGGAGCGTCGATGTGGGCTTGATGAAAAACGGGTGAAGTGCCGGTGGTCCACTGTTGCGAGTAGTGATTCAAGTCGCCGGCCCGCTGCCATGACGGCCGTTCCGCTATCTGAATTCGTTCCCCCAAGGCGGTCAAGATCCGGACGCATAGGAGAGTTTCTCGCGAACCGCGAGCTCGGCCATGTCGGCCGCCGCCGTGCCGGCCGCCCACCCTGCGACATCCGTGAGTGAGAATTTCAATTCTTTCAGCGCGCCGAACATAGACCCGAGAGCGGCATCGACCTCTTCCTCTCGGCGGGCCAGCACCGGCAATAGGCAGTTGCCGAGGGCGTTGTCTGCCAACACGGTCGCGGCCTCGTTGGCTTCGCGCAGGCGGGAACCAATCCTCTCGGCATACGCCACGAGGAAAGATCGGCGGTACGACGGCTTCCGGGAGCGCCGACCGAACGCCGGATCCTTCCCGAGAGCAGCGATGCGCCGCATTGCCTGCACGAGCAAGGACGTAAAGAGCAGGTCCGCTGCGTCGAGATCCTCTGGATGCCCGACCAGGGTGGAGAAACCCACTACCGGATCGACAACGGCCCGGCATCGGTTCGCGCTGGCGACGTTGGCCAGCAGGAGCGCTTTCGCTGCGACATACGGGTCCTCCAGCCATACGCGGCGGGCGTCGACCCGCGGAACGCCATCTCCCTCGGCGTCGGCCTCCACCATGGTCCGGTCGATGCAATAGCGGGTCATCAGCTCCTGTGCCTTCTTCATGAAGGCATCGGCTTCTTCGGCGTAATCGCTCGCCTCAGCCTTCGTCAGCAACCCCCGGATGCGGGTGAACATCCGCTCCTCCTCGTGTGAACGGAGGTTCCTCGTCCTCGATCTGACGCCGCCGAGATCAGGGAGAGCGGGGAGATGCTCAAGGACGGAGATGGCGGCGATGGCCGTCGAGAGGTCTGCCATCCAGCTCGCGGATGCGGGGTCGAGCCTCCGCGCGCTCTTCGCCTGCCGAGGCGTGGACACGGGGTCGTCACTCCGGAGATGCCGACGCGACGCGACCTCCGCCAGTGGGTCCGCCACGATCGACGCAGCCTTGCCTCCGGCCTGACGGCGGACGACATGGGTGATCTCGTGGGGAGCCCAGCCGGAGTCGAGCACTCGTGCGATGTCACTCTGGAGCAGGGAGCCCAGCCGGCGCGCCACCAAATCCCGCCCGCGCTCAAGGCCCATCCCCTGAGCCAGTTCGTCGATCAGAGACCGCAGGTGAGTGCCGTCACCCGAGCCCTCGCATTCGGCGTGCGCCGCCGCCAAGATCAGCTCGTCGACTTTCCCGTCAGCACAGGCCGGAACCCGCAAACCCTCAGCGCCCGGATTGGCCTCCCGCCAGCTCGCTCGTTCCCTCTGCTCCTTGCGCCGCGTCGACTGCTTCATGCGACGGCGCTCTCTGTTCTTGGTACCCATCAGCAGATGACGCAGAGGCGGTGTCTCACCGCAGTGGATGGAGTCCGACGTCGACCGTAACGCCCATTCGCGGCGCAGAGCCCTCGATTGCCATCGGCCATGAGAAAGAACGGTCTGGCCCCTCGGCGGAATGGCGGCAGGAGTCGATGGTATCTTCTTGGTATGAGAGCAACCATTGATAAGGCAGGACGACTGGTTATACCGAAACCATTGCGCGACCGGCTTGGGTTGGTACCCGGAGAGGTTGAAGTAGCTGCCGACGGCAATGCCCTAAGGGTCGAACCCCTGGCCAGTGAGGACCTACAAGAGGAGGATGGACGTCTCGTCATCGCCGGAGCAGGAGTTCAGATCAACGACGATTCCGTTCGGTCATTTCGCGATTCCGAGCAGAAGTGACCTCGCGTGTCCTCTTGATTGACACCAGCGTCGCCGTCGCCTTGGCTGTCAGCGACCACGAACACCACTCGGCAACGGTCAGCGCAATCGGACGTCGGCCACTTGGACTATCGGGTCATGCTGCTTTTGAGACCTTTTCGGTCCTCACTCGCTTGCCGCCGCCGATTCGGCGCACGCCACCCACCGTCCTGCACCTTCTTAGCCGCAACTTTCCTGAGTCGCGCTTTCTCGGCGCACAGGCGGCACGAGATCTCCTGGATCGATTCACCCAAATTGGAATTGCAGGGGGGGGCGGTGTACGACGCGCTCGTGGCGGCCGCCGCCCTCGAGCATCAGCTTCCTCTGGCGACTCGAGATCGACGTGCCATAGAGACCTATCGCGCGCTCGGTGTCGAGCTCGAGATACTGGTCTGATGGGCTGCCCCGGTCTGCCCCAACTGCCGCGGGGCAGAGAGCGAAATGCGCTGCAATGCGGTGGAGATCCTTTTGGCACTGTGGTGGGCCTGTGGTGGGCCGCCCGGGTCTCGATCCCGGCACCTTGGGATTAAAAGCCCAGGTCAACGCGTTACAGCATGATGCTTCCCGTTGCATCACGTCGCAAAACCGCTGGTGCGAGCAAGGATGAGCGAGGGTGCCAGTGACGGATTGAAACGGCGTGAGACACAGTGCAACACGGCTGTTGGGACCGGGCGATTGACTCCGGTGCCGACCACCGGAAAATCCCTGTTAGCAGCCAGTGGTGGTCACCACACCCGCTACGGAGGGGTACCCCCCTGTCGACATCGATGCGGATCTTCTTTAATGGACCGGTGACAAGTCACATGTCCACCGTGCAAACGAAGGACCGGTAAAGGGGAAGGGGTGGCTGCCCTCATCTGGGTCGTTGCGCGCCAGCTCCGGGCGCGATGGCGGAACTGGGCATTGTTGGCCGCGGTCGTGGGCCTCGCGGGCGGAGTTGTCCTGACCGCCGCCGCCGGCGCCAGGCGCACCGACTCCGCGTATGGTCGCTTTCTCGCCAGCACCAACGCCGCCGACGTGCTCGTCTCTCCGGACAACACCGGGTTTGGTGGGTATTACCCGGCGCTCGCCAAGCTGCCCGGCGTGGAGACGGTGGCGCCGCTGATCGGGGTCCAGGCACTGCCGGTCCGGCCGGGCCCCAAGCTGGTTGAAGCTCAGGTCTTTGCGCCCGTCGACCAACGATTCGGCCGGGTCATCGAGCGCCCTCGCATCCTCTTCGGGCGCTTGCCCTTTCCGAATCGGGTCCACGAAGTGGCGCTGGACGTGCGAGCGGCTGCCGAGCTCCACGCGCAGGTCGGCAGCGAGATCACGCTCGCCGCGACCCTTTCCACCGCGACCGGTCAGTCGCCGCAGGGACTGCAAGTCTTCCGCCAGAGGGTCGTTGGCCTCTTCCTGACGCGCGACAATCCGGTCCCGATCAACGCGTTGGCGCAACTCCCGGTCATCTTCGCCACACGTGCCTTCTACCACCAACTCGGCCCCCCCTACCGGAGCTTCGACGGGGCCTACGTGCGCCTCCGCCCGGGTGCGTCGAGGTTCCAATTCGGTCGGCAGGCCGAGGCACTGGCCAAGAAGTTCCCGGCCACGGGCGGAGATGTCTTTGTCGCGAACCTGAGTGACCAAGCCGCCCAGATTGAGCGCGCCATTCGGCCCGAGGCGATCGCGTTGGCCATCTTCGCATTCCTCGTCGCCCTCACCGCATTGGTGCTCATTGCTCAGGCGGTGCTCCGACAGCTCAGGTCGTCGAGGACCGACGTCACGACGCTGAGGGCGCTCGGACTCAACCACCGGCAGTTATGGTGCATCAGCCTGATGCAAGTGGCCGTCATGGCCGCGGTGGGAGCGTTGCTCGCGTTCGTCATCGCCGTCCTGGCGTCCCCGATCATGCCACTAGGTCCGGCGCGGGTCGCCGAGCCCAGCCCCGGCATCAGCGTCGACGGCGCCGTGCTCGGCATCGGATTCCTGTGCATCCTCGTCGCGCTGATTGCTGCCGTGGCGGTGCCGTCGTGGCGGCTGAGCTCGAAAGCTGGCGAAGCCGGGGACCGCAGAACGGCGGCAGCTCGAAGCCGGCGTTTGGCCTGGCTCTCGAGCAGCGGAGCCCCTGTCACCGCCACGCTTGGCATCCGCGAGGCGCTCAACCCGGGTGCAGCGCGAGGGGCCGTTCCGGTGCGCAGCGCGCTCGTCGGCACCATCTTGTCGATCACCATGGTCGTCGGCACCCTCACGTTCGGCGCCAACCTCGTCCACCTCGTGACCACGCCGTTGCTGTACGGGCAGACCTGGCAGGCCGCGATCGACACCCAGTTCAACCCCATTCCGGCCACCGTCATCCACAACTCGATGCACCACCTACCCGGGGTCGTAGCCTGGACAACCGGGGACTTCGGAACGGTTGACGTGATGGACTCCCACGTTCCTGCCATCGGCCTGTCCAAGGGGGCTGGTCCGCTTGTCGGGCCGACTCTGGTGACCGGCCGCTTGCCAACCCGCCCCGACGAGGTCGCGTTGGGAGCCTCGGTGCTCCGTCTGGTCCACCGGCAAGTCGGGGACGACGTGACTCTCAGCGTCAATGGCGTACCGCGGAGGATGCACATCGTTGGACAGGCGGTGTTCCCGGCCTTCGACCAGGGGAGCTTCACGTCGACCGACTTGGGACTCGGGGCGGCCGTCACCGCGGCAGACCTCGTGCCGCCGGGAACGTCGGTCGCCGATTCCTCCGTGTTCTTGCTGGTGCGCTTTGCACCCGGTCCTGATCAGGCTGGTGAGGTGCGGAGCTTGGGCAAGGCGACCGCATCGTTTTGCGCGGGAGTCCAACAAACCACGTGTTTCGTGACGAGGCAGGCTCCCTTCGACATCGGCAACTACGCGCGCATCGAAGGCGTTCCCGAGTTTCTGGCCCTAGTCTTGGCCGTCCTCGGCGTGGGGGTGTTGGCCCAATTGATGATCGTCTGGGTCCAGCGACGCCGCCGCGACATCGCCATCCTCAAGACGATCGGATTCCGCCCTCGCCAGGTCCTGGCACTGGTGGCTTGGCAGGCGGAGACATTCGCTGCAATTTCGTTGGTCGTCGGGATACCTCTGGGTATCGTTGCCGGCCGCGTCGCCTGGGCCCTCTTTGCAAATGAGCTCGGAATCGGAGCGTCATCGGTGGTACCGGGCACCCGCGTCGCGTTATGCATTCCGGCCGTCCTGCTCGTCACGATGATCGTCACGATGGGGCCGGCATGGTTCGCCAGCCGCGTGCAGCCGGCCCGAGTCCTTCAGTCCGAATGACGGGTTTGTCGGCGGTTCTCTCTGATCGTTTCTGTCCTCGTCTTTACCCTGAACTCGGCAGGTAGGCGCACGGACTATCGACAACACACTCGAGTGGCGGAGCAGCGATGAGTGATGGCTGCGTCTCCACCAATTGTTGGGCCCGGAGTCCACGCCAAGGAAACGTCATGCCGATTCACCCTCGCTGACCACGACTTCTGGTGGGCCGCCCGGGTCTCGATCCCGGCACCTTGGGATTAAAAGAGCGATTCAGATCGTCCAGTCCATCCGACCGAGTCCGCCTCGCCAGCTCAGATCGGGTCCGGTGTCCACCAGGTGCGTCAGAAATTCCTTCAGTCTGCTGCGTTGAGTAGCAACGTAGTAGCAAATCTTCCCGTCATTAGACCCGGGGCGACGCAGATGAACCCCACCAGCGCCGCTCTTGGACATGGGCGCAGTTCAACATGGATATCGTTGCCTAACATGCCGCGTCGGCCGATCATGACGTATCGGCGTGAGTTCGAGTTCTCCGTTTCTCCAGCAGAGTTGTGGGACGTCATGGGAGAAGTCGACCAGTTCGAAGCGTGGTGGAACTGGCTGGAAGAGTTTCGTCTCGAAGGAGGCTCACTCGAGAACGGAGCCGTACTCCACGGTGTGGTTGCTCCGCCGGTGCCGTATCGGATGCGCATACAGATCGAACTCAACCGGTGCGAGCCACCATGCAGGATCGAGGCGCTGATACACGGCGATCTCGAAGGGGAAGCGAGCCTCGACCTGCGCGCCCGAGGGGCCGGCTCGAGTGCCGAAGTGGCTTGGACGGTCGAGATGATGCAGCGACCCATGCGCCTGGCCGATCGGATGGCACATCCCGTATTGCAGTGGGGTCATGACCGGGTCGTCGAGATTACCGTCGCAGGGTTCCGGAGGAGGCTGGCCTCGGCCGACTAGGTCAAGCGGGCGATAGCCAGGGCTGTCGCCGTCAGCACGACACCCCACGACATCGCATGCAAGGCCCCTTCGAGTGGTGCCAGAAGGCTTGGTTGGTCGATGACGATGTTCTCGCCATCGCGCAGGGTGACGCGCCCGTTAACAGAGATGACGCGACGACGGATAAGCCGGGCAGGGGTGCTCAGCCGGCGCTGCGCCACCGACAGAGCAAATGCCCCGGCCGCGGCGATCACCGAGGCGGTTGCCACGCGTCCCGTCTGTGCGACGTAGGCGACCAACACCGGGAAAGAGCCCCAGGCGAGGGCGAATCCGATATCGGTATGGACGAACCCTCCGAACAGCTCCAGGTTGTACGCCAGCACGAGGAGGGGTCCGAGCACCATGAGCGGAATGAGGGTCCAACCCACACGCGACACTCCGGCGATCCCCAAAGCCACCGCCCCGGCCAGACCGACGACGGTCACGGTGATGAGCGCGGAGGTGGGAATCCGAGTGCCCAGCGGGCGGCCGTGCAACTCGTCCAGGGAGTGCGCCGCGAATCCGACCGCAAGCAGGAACGCAAGCAGCGTCCCCAGCAACCGAGACACGCTGACATGTGCCGCCAGGCACGCGCCGATCACCACGTAGGAGAGATGCCAAGCCGTGTACGGCGGGTGAAGCA
>DATNLP010000195.1:0-4964 GCA_035602795.1 Acidimicrobiales bacterium
CCGACGAAATCGGATTCCTGCACCGGATCACCCGGGCGCTCTTCGAGGCCGACCTCGACGTCGTCTCAGCCCGGGTCTCCACGCTCGGTGAAATGGTGGTTGATGCCTTCTACGTGCGTGAGTCGAACGGGTCCAAGGTGACCGAACCCGGACGCCTGGGCGTGCTGACCGCCGCCCTCGAGCGTGAATTGGGTCTTTAGGCCTAACCCCACAACCAGGGTGGCCCCGGTAGAATCCTGTCTGCCATGGCCCAGGGTGGACACGTACGGCAGGTGGGCAGGCGGTGGTGGGTCATCCTCACCGTCTGTTTCGTCGCGCTCGTGATCGCCGCGGCGGGGCTCGTGGTGGTCGTCCACGTGCGCTTCTCGCCCGCCTCGGCCAGCCCGACCGCGCCGCCGCCCGCCCTCAAGGTGGTGTCCACGTCGCCCACGGGCTCGAACGTCGCGGCCGGCTCCACCATCTCGGTGCAGTTCTCGACCGACCTGGCGCCCAACGCGCCGATGCCGACCCTCGACCCACCCGTCGCCGGGAATTGGGCCGTGCTGTCGCCGTCGCTGCTCCAGTACCAGGCGACCGGCCCGCTCGTGCCCGGCGCCACCGAGACGATCACCGTTCCCGGGGGCCCGAGCGGCGTCGTCAGCTCGGGCGGACAGCACCTGGCGAAGACCGTCACGTCCTCGTTCACCGTCGCGCCCGGCTCGACACTCCGCCTCCAGCAACTCCTGGCCGAGCTCGGCTACCTGCCGCTGTCGTTCACCCCGGCCGCGCCGCTGACCTCGCCGACACAGGAAGGCAACAACCAGCTGGGCACGTTCTCGTGGCGCTGGGCCGACCTCCCCGCGTCACTCACGTCGCTGTGGTCACCCGGCCAGGGCAACGTCATCACCACGGGCGCCGTCATGAACTTCGAGGACCAGAACGGCCTCAAGGTCGACGGGCTCGCGGGTCCCGGCGTGTGGACCGACCTGCTGGCCGACGTGCAGAGCGGCCACGGCGACGCCAATGCCTACAACTTCGTCATCGTCAGCAAGGCGCTCCCGGAGACGGCCACCGTGTTCTCCAACGGCGCCGAGGTGTACAGCACGCTGGCCAACACCGGCGTGCCCGCGGCGCCGACGGTCGACGGCACCTTCCCGGTCTACGCCCGCTACACGGTGACGACAATGAGCGGGACCAACCCCGACGGGTCCCACTACGTAGACCCGGGCATCCCGTGGGTCAGCTACTTCAACGGCGGTGACGCGTTGCACGGCTACGTGCGGGGCTCCTACGGCTTCCCGCAGAGCGACGGCTGCGTCGAGATGCCCCCGGCCCACGCCGAGGTCGTGTTCCCCTACACGCCGTTGGGCACCCTGGTCACCGTCGAGGGATAGCGGAACCGGACCGCGCGACGGCACGGCGACCGCAGTGACGACGCAGACGGCGGCCGAGGCGACTCCGGCCACCGGGACCGAACAACCCCACGAGCGGCCGCCGCGGCCGATGAGCCGGCTGCGCTGGGCCCTCGACCTCACCGGCCGCATCCTCGTCGGCCTGGGCGTGCTCGTGCTCCTCTTCACCGCCTATCAGATCTGGGGTACGTCCCTCCAGGAGGCGCACACCCAGTCCCAGCTGCGCTCCACCCTGATCAAGGAGACCAACGGGCAGGAGATCCGCCACGCGCTGGCCGAAGCGGCCGCCCTCGACAAGCTGCCCACGGGACCGCCCGTCACCGCGCCGGCGATGGCGGCACCGCCCGAGGGGGACCCCATCGGCCAGATCACCATCCCGGTCATCGGCGTCAACCAAATCGTCGTGGAGGGCACCAACACACCCGACCTGCGCAAGGGGCCGGGCCACTACATCGGCACACCGCTGCCGGGCGAAGCCGGCAACGTCGGCGTCGCCGGCCACCGCACGACGTACGGGCATCCCTTCTACAACCTCGACTCGGTCAAGCCGGGCGACCCCATCGTCCTGACCACGACGCAGGGCATCTTCGTCTACGACGCCTTCCGCAGCTTCGTCATCTCGCCGAACGACTCCCAGGTCATCAACAACGTGTCGGCCGACTGGCTGACGCTGACCACCTGCAACCCGCGCTTCAGCGCCACGACCCGGCTGGTCGTACAGGCCAAGCTCGCCCACTCCCAGCTCTTCGCGAACTCCGGGCTGGCCGTGGCGCCGACGGCCAGCGGGCACGCCACGCCGAAGAGCGAGCAGCTGGCCGGCGACAACGGCGTCGACCTGGCCGGTGCGCTGTCCTGGGGCCTCATCGCCCTGGTCCTCGGGGCGCTGACCCTGCTCGCCGGTCGCCGCTTCCGCAGCCAGCGCTGGCTGGCCTGGATCATCGGCACGGCCGGGCTCCTGGTGCTCCTCTACTTCTTCTTCGGGGCTGTCAGCCCGCTCTTGCCGGCCAGTTACTGAGCCGGTGCCCCTGGTCGACGAGCCGCTCCCGGACCACTTCCGCGGCTTCGCCGCCGTCGTCGAGCGCGACCGCGGCACCATCTACCCGGTCATCTGTCGCGCCGCAGCCGACGACCCCGAGGTGCTTTCGCTGCTCGACGGCGCACCGCTCCCCCAGCGCCGCCCGCTCCTGTTGCTGGCGGCCGTGCACTACCTGCTTCTGTCGGGCGTGGCCCACCCGCTGGCCGCGCACTACGACACGGTGGCCGACGTCCTCGGGTCCACCCCCGGGCCCATGCCGGCGAGCGACGCCGCCACCGACTTCGCCGATTTTTGCCGGGCGCACCGCGCCCAGCTGGAGGCGCTGATCACCGAGCGCAGCACGCAGACCAACGAGGTGGGGCGCTGCACCAGCCTGCTGCCCGGCCTCTGCCATATCGCGGCGCAGCACGGATGGGCCGAGCCGCTCTCCCTGCTCGACCTCGGGACGTCGGCCGGGCTCAATCTCCTCTTCGACGACTACGCCTACACCTACCGGTCCCAGCGCGGCCACGGCACGCTCACCGCCGGGGCGCCCGGCTCGGCCGTGACGATCGAATGCGAAGCCCGCGACGACGTCGCTTCCCTGCCCGACCTCCGCCTGCCCACCATGGCCGACCGCGTGGGCCTCGACCTCTCCCCCATCGATCCGTTCTCCGACGATGCGGCGCGCTGGCTGCTGGCCTGCCAGTGGCCCGACAACCCGGCGCGGTTCGGCCGCCTGCGCGCCGCGCTCGACAACGTGCGCGCCTCGCCCCACCCGCCGCGGCTCGAGCAGGGCGACATGGTGGCCGACCTGCCGCGCGTCGCCGCCACCATGGCCGGCCACCATCCGCTCGTCGTGTTCCACTCCTGGGTGGCCGCCTACCTCAGCGAGGAGCAACAACGCGCCCTGGTGAGACAGGTGCGGTTGCTCGAGACCACACGGCCCGTGCACCATCTCTACTCCGAGACCCCTTTCGAGACGCCAGGCCTGCCCACGCCCCCGTCGCCCGTCCGGCGCGACGGGCCGGACCTCGCCACCGCCCTCGTCCACATCGGGCCGGGCGGAGCCGAGCCCGTCCGCCTGGCCGACACGCACCCCCATGGCTACTGGATCCGCTGGTGGCCTACTCGTCCGGGCCCCACGGGGCGTCGCGCCTAGCTGGCACCTGCACCCCCTCCTCGGTCACCATGGCGGCCGAGCCGACCGACGACTTGCCGAACCGGTTCCGGATGGCGTCGACCGCCGCCGTCACGTCGTGCCACGACTGCTCGCGTGCCATGGCGCTCTCGTTCGAGTGGTCCTGGCCGTCACCGAGGTCGAAGGAGAGCTGATCGGCGCCGCCCACGGTGAGCCCCGAGGCCGACACGCCGAGCAACCGGATGCCCTCGCCCGGGTCGATGCCGGCCAGCAACGCCGAGGCCATCTGCCCGATGGCCCCGCCCGTGGTGACGGCCCGCCCCAGCGTGTGCGAGCGCGTCTGGAGCGACAGGTCCTTGAACTTGACCTTGACCGTGATGGTCCGAGCCGACGTCGACGTGCCGCGCAGCATGGTGGCCACCGACTCGGACATGCGCAGCACATGGCGTTCCAGTTCGTTGGGGTCCACCAGGTCCTGGCTGAACGTCTCCTCGTGCCCGATCGACTTGGTCGGCCGGTCGGGGCGGACCGGGTCGGGGTCCTCGCCGCGGGCCAGCGCGGCCAGGTGCGCCCCGCTCGCCTTGCCCAGACGGCGCGTCACCGTGTCGAGCGGGAGCGCGGCCAGGTCGCCGACGGTCTGCACCCCGAGGTCGCGCAGGCGCTTGGCCGTGGCCGGGCCGACCCCCCAGAGCGCCTCCACGTCGTGGCCGTGCAGGAAGGCCAGCTCCACTTCGGGCGCCACCAGCAGGACGCCCGGCCCGGGCTCGAGTCCGGCCCGCGTCGCCCGCGGCTTGGCCGCCCGCGAGGCCAACTTGGCGATCATCTTGGAGCGCCCGATGCCGACGGCGCAGTCGAGCTGCAGCTCGTCGCGCACCCGCCCGCGCAGTCCCCGGGCGATCACCTCCGGCGGCCCGAGCAGGCGCACCGCGCCGGCGACGTCCACGAAGGCCTCGTCGAGCCCGATGGGCTCCACCATCGGGGTCACGTCGTGCAGGATGCGGTGCAGCTCGGCGCTGACCTCGGCGTAGCGGCCGTGGTGTCCCGACAGGAAGATGGCGTCGGGGCAGAGTTGGCGCGCCCGCACCGACGGCATGGCCGAGTGCACTCCGTAGGCGCGCGCCTCGTAGGTGCACGACGCCACCACGCCCCGCGCCCCGGCTCCGCCGACGATGACCGGCTTCCCCGCCAGTGACGGGTCGTCGAGCACCTCGACCGACGCGAAGAACGCGTCCATGTCGATGTGGAGGATGGTGGGGAGGGTTGCCCGCTCAGCCACCGAGCGTCAACCGGCGGAACCCCTCGGCGAAGGCGACGCCGGCCCTCCGGCCCTCTTCAGCGGCCCGGCGCCGGACCGCCTCGCCGGCCCACCCGCCCGGATCGGCGAACTGGGTCCGGTGGCATTCCACGGCCGAGGCCT
>DATNLP010000198.1:0-28990 GCA_035602795.1 Acidimicrobiales bacterium
GCGTCGGTCAGCGACGTCGGTGTGTAATAGGCGCCCGTGCTCCTCCGATCGTTGCCGGCCGACGTCTCGAGGGTGAAGGCTCTGGTGACCGGGTCGTAGCGTGGGACGTAGGCCAGCAGGGTCTCGTAGATCCCGCCAAGCTCCTCGGCGCCCAGGTGCCGGTAGTCGACCACCCGACGGGGGCCGGTGGGATCGGGACGGGTCAAACAGAGATGACGGATCGCAACCAGCAGGGACCTGTTGTCGAGGAGGAGGTCGGGATCGAGGTCTTCCTGCCCGGTCTCGAAGATCCCACCGAGCCCGACAAGGCCAACTGCGGGACAGCCGTTCTCTTTGCCGAGGCTGTCGAGAACCAGTCGCAGCGCCTTCCACAGGTCATGGTGCGAGTCGCCGGCCCGTCGGATTGCGATCTGGCGCAGGCGTGCTGTGGAAAACCAAGCCTTGTAGCGGGCCTTGACGGCAGCGCTGGCTTGGGGGTCAAGCAGGAGGTCGCGGTCCTCGGCGACGAAGCAGAACAGGATGCGGTACACCAGCCGGAGCAGGCTCCTTTGGAAGTCCTTCTCTGTCAGTTCATGGGCGTCGAGGGCCTCCCTGAGACTCGCGTTGGCCGGGTGAATGAGCAGGCCCCTGCCGAGAGTCTCGATGGCGTCGCGGACACCGATCCTGAGGGCACCTAGTGCCCTCGTTCCGGTCTCGACGGCATGGCTTCGCCACATCTCGAGCCAGCAGGAGGCCATGCCCAGATCGGGGTCAGTTGGCTCGAGTCGGCTCTGGTGGCACAGCAGGAAGAGGGCAACGAAGTCGGAGAAGAGCTCGTTTTCGAAGATCGAGGCCAGGTCGAACTCGACATAGGACGGTCCGACGAGTGCGGAAGAGTCCCGGAGGATCCTTAGCGTGCTGCCGTTGGCGAGAAGCGCCCACAAGTACGCCTCAGACCTGTTGAGAAGCTCTTGAAGCATGCTGTGAGGTGCGCGCTCCGCCGCCCCTGGAAGTCCTGGGGTGCGCTTGTCGAAGCTCACGCCCCAACCCAGCAAATGAATGGGCACTGACTGGTTGGCAATGTGGCTCACCGGCCAGGACCGACCATCGGCAGAGATCCCTCCAGCGGACGTCGTCGGCACCCGACCGAAGCCCAGTTCCCGCAAGAGCACAGATAGCCAGCGTTCCCGGGTCAGGCCTGTGCACGGGTCGCCTTCCGATCGCGCGGCCAGAGCCTCTCGGTATGTTGTCCACGCACCAGTGAGCACCGACCAGGCCCGGTTCGCGGCTTCCTTAGGCGTAAGTCCGAGTTCGAGGTGATAATTGTCTGAGCCGAGACCGGGGAGATCGCTGCCAGCGATGACAGCTGCGACGATGTCCATTGGTAGGACGCCGCCCACCGCACGAAGTGCCGTCAGGGAGCCCGTATCGAACACCGGTGCGGTGTGCTTGCTCACGTGACAGGCACAGGAAGGAACACGTAGGCACCAAGGAGGTCGACTGGCTTCTGCGCTGTAACTGACAAACCACGTCTCGGCGCTCCAGCTCCCAGCCGGACGCGGCGGTGTGCCCCAAGAAGGTCCGCAGCTAACCCGTCGGCCATGGCCCCGAGATGTTCGTCCCAAGAGCCAGCCGATGCGGCAAGCAACTCGATGAGCGATCTGGCGTGGTCCGGGTCGACGTTGCCATCCGGCAGTGCTCCGAGTAAGGGCTCCATGGACCATGGTTCCAACCACTCAGGACGTTCTGGCGAGCCAGCGAATGAGGCAAACCTCGCCTCTTCACAAACCTGCTGCAAGAGGCCAGTCGAGCCAGGCAGATCGACATGGAATCGGAAGCGGAGCAAGAGCAATGTTGTTCTGGTAGCGACGGCTCTGGTGCGTGTCACCCCGGCCCGGGTCGCCGCCCGTGCTGCGAGAGCCGGGTCAAGTGCAGCGTCGAGCACATATCGGGCAAGCGCTCCCACGGTCGGGTCGGTGCGGGTCATCACGGGATGGTCTCGGGGCGCGGGTTGATCGCGATGAAAGACGAGTGGCTGGGCGAGGCCCGCCGGTAGTGCATCTGCAAACCCCGAAGGCACCGCGGACACGTCCGCTCGCCAAGGGGTCGGCTCTTGGGCGGCGGTGACCGCAGCTCCGAGCGATCGAAGGGCTTCCACGAGAAACCGCTCGACGTCAGACTTGTTCCCGAGGGCTGCACGAGTGGCCTCTGCCTCACGCACCGCCTCGTCAGGGTGGATGCTCTCTTGAGCGAACTTCGTTCGGGAAACCCGCTCGCGCTCTGCTGCTGACTCCCATTCCCTATGAAGGCGGTCACGCTCCTGGTCCTGACCCAAATCGAAGGCAAGTTGGTCACCGCGGGACCTACTGCGAATGAGCCCTTCCAATAGAGCTTCGACCACGCTGTCCGCGTCGTCGGGGACCGGAACAGAGACTCCGGTGGCGTCGCGGATGGCCTTGAACTTTCGGATCAGGACGTCGAGCACGATCCGGTCGATCCCATTGTCTTCGCCGTAGATCGTGACTGCACGCACAATGTCGCGTGCTTGCCCAAAGCGATCCACCCGCCCCTCGCGCTGCTCGTGACGAGTTGGGTTCCACGCCAGGTCGTAATGAACCACCGCCTGGAATGCTTCTTGGAGGTTTACGCCCTCGGACAGGCAATCGGTTGCGACCAGAACATGGCGGCCAGGCATGGCGGTGAGTTCGCCAATCCGCTCCTCCCGCAGAGCTGGAGGTAGCTCACCGGTGACCGAAGAGACCGTGGCGGTCGACTTGAGGGCGGCTTGGAGGTGAAGGGCGACGTAGTGGGCAGTGTGAATGAAGCGGCAGAAAACAATCGGGTCATAACCATCGGCCAGCAGAGCCTTGATCTCGTCTACGAGCACAGAAAGCTTGTGGTCCTTCTGTGGGCCTCCGAGCGTATCTGCTGCTCTGGCCAGGTCAAGGAGTCGACGGCGTTCGCCAGAAGCGACCTCACCAGCGTGCTCGACGGCGCTGGTATCAGCGCCCGGGGTAGCGTCAGAACCCTCGAAGCTGTCCGTCCCGTCTGTATCGAGAACCGCAGCCCGGCCCAGCTCGTCGGCCTCGCCGACATTCACGGCCTCAGACGCCGAGGCTCGCGTCCGCAGCGTGGCTGCAGCGGCGGCTGGCGACGAAGCCATTGCGCGGAGAAGCGCCAAGGCCGACCACCACCGGACTCGCTCGTGGACTTGACTGGCTACACCACCTGTACCGACTTCCTCGACTTGACCTCGGGCGTAGGCGAGGACCCGCTCAAAGAGTGTTAGATACTCCCCCGAGAGGCGGTAGGGGGCCTCTTTGGAGAGTCGATCGGACGGGAAGTCGGTGTCCTCGGTGATGTACTTACGAACGTCTGCACGGCGGCGTTGAACGAAGTGCTGGGCCAATAAGGTTCGCCCTTCCATCGTGTCAAGATCGATTGAGGCGAGTTCCGGACTGAGCAAACCGATCAGATTGCGAAATCCCTGCTCTTTACCCGAGTGGGGCGTCGCGGTCACGAGCACCAGATGACGAGCAGGATCCTTAGCGACGTCGCGCATCAGGTCGTAGCGCAATGTCCGCGCGTAGGTTCCACCACCTCCGGCTCCATCGGCGACGCAGGTATGAGCCTCGTCGACGATGACCAACTCAGGGCAGTGGTTGACGAATTCCTGACGCCGCTGAGGTGATTTGATGAAGTCAGTGGAAATGACCGTGTACGGATACCGGTTGAAGAGTGACTCGTTGAGCATGAGGCCCCGGCTCAGCCTTGCGGCGGTCGAGGCCAGCACTAACTCGGCATCGATGGCGAACTTGTCGCGTAGCTCGCGCTGCCACTGCTCGGCTAGGGCGGGGCTACATAGGACCGTCAAGCGTTTGACGTCTCCCTGGGCGATGAGCTCTGAAGCAATCAGTGCAGCTTCGATTGTCTTGCCAATACCTACGTCGTCCGAGATGAGAACGCGAACAGGGCGCTGTCGCAGGGCAAGCAGCAGCGGCACGAACTGATAGGCGCGCGGCTCGACAGCGAGCCTTGCGAGAGATCGGAACGGTCCTGCCGACGAACGGAATCCGATCTGGAGCGCCGTGCGCAACAAGGTGCCCGATGTGGTGTCGCCGAGATCATCAGGACCGGGCGTAGGGAACTGGGCCGAGGTCACCGTCTCAAGCTCGGGGAGCACAGCCGCAGTGTCGTCGTCATTGCCCCCAAGAGGACGGAGGATGAGCAGGTCTTCTTCGCTCTCGGGAAGAACGACCCACTCACGTCCTCGCGCGCTTACCAAGGCTCCAGGCGCGAATGTAGTCACTGCTTGTCTGCTGCGATCATGCCGAACACGCTGGGTCGGCGCCCGATGATGGTCGGCCAGTCGTCGTCGTACCGAACTCGGACGACGTCCCACCCGGCGTCCGTGAGGCGATCCGCGGCGGTGGCATCTCGTTGGGTCTGCGCGGGGCTGTCGTGAACTGGGCCGTCAACAAAGACGGCAACCGGCCCCGACGGCAGGTCGTAGACAAAGTCGGGTCGCGCTCGCGCACCATCCACATCGACCTGACCGCGGTCTGGGAGCTTTAGGCCGTTCTTATCCAACCAATCGACAAACTCTCGCTCCAGATTCGAATCACAGCCGGCTTTGAGCGTTGCGATCGTTGCGCTTCGGTTCCGCCCTCCTCCACCGGCCTCGACGGTCGACCCGGCAAGCTGAATCAGCGTGTCCAGCACCTTGTGGCGATCGATAAGGGAGTGCTCGGCTTGATTGCTGAAGGAAAGCAGGCAGTCGTAGCAGCCCTGCTCGCAGCGCTCCGTGGCCTCAGGAGCGTGGGCAAGATCTTCGCCAGACGTGGCATCGAAGTGGAGCAGGCCAAGAGCAATCGTAGCTACATCCGCAAGTGCCGTCGGCTCGCTGACAAGCCGTCGAAGTACGCCGGCGCCGCCCTCGGCTGATTCGATCAACACCATCCTTCCAAGCCCGTTGGTGTCCGGAAGAGCGGCCGAATTCAGTTCCGAGTCTTCGAGTTGAAAACGGGCCTCGATGCCTCGCTCGAGGGCATAGCGCAGGCTCGTTGCCGTCACAAGATCGATGTTCCGAGTTGAACGCAACAGAAGGATGTTTCGCGTGTCTTCAACATAAGGGATGACCTTCTTCTTCGTCTTGGCATCGTCGATCGGCTCGAGGTCTTCGGCGTCGACAGTGGCATCTGCAGCCTGCTTGTCCGAAAGCCAACGACCCTCTACCGGGTCCAACCAGAATCCGCGGTCAGCAGCATCTCTGCGGCGGCGGCGACCGACGTTGGCCAGGCGAAGTGTCGCCGCGTCGCCGTAGACAAGTTCGGCCACGGATTCATCCGCGTCGGTAACGGTGGCATCGATGCGCCCGGCACGGTCTCCATGGGTGGCGAAGCGATAGGAAGTCTCTATCTCGAAGCCCGACCGGCGACGCTCCTCTTCGTCGCTTGATATGCGCTCGCGCCGCCGGGTATGGACCGTTTGGAGCCGAAGAAGTCCATAGGTCTTGCTGCCAAGTCGCGTGCCACAGTTCTCACACCTGTCCACCCCTACAGAGACGGGGTGGTGATAGCCACAAGCATCGCAACGCCAAGCATCTTCGGTGTCGAGACCGCCACTGACGCCCGATGAGCGCGGTAGTTGCACACGAACCACCTCGTAGCGTGAGCCCTCGTGATAGATAAGCGAACCTGGACCAAACTCGCTGATCGCGACGAACCGAGGGCGTTGAAGGTAACCGCCCTCGTGGTCGCGTTGCGACCCCCTGGCTCCGGGGATGTATGCAGCAAGAGGGAGGCGAGGGAACGAGTAGCCGGGCAGGAAGCCTTCAGAGGCTAGATACCGGTATGAGTAGAAGTCTGTCTGAGCCATATCGCTATTCTCGTTAGCCAGCAGCCGAAGACGGTCGCGCGCGTCACGCTCCCGGACGGCCGCCAGCTCTTGAGCCTTGCGCTGGAGACCGGGAGCGACAGCGAGCTTGCCCTGCTCGAGATACTCGGCCAGGGTCATGCGGTAGAGGTCCCGCCATCGGTCGATTGCCCTGTCGAGGTTGTCTGAAGCCCTGGCCACCGTGTCATGAACCCAGCCTTCGTGCCACCAAGCCACAGGGTCATCGGACGAATCCCAGGTGCGTTTGAGCTCGTCAATCACCCCGGCGGCCCGCCCGGTGGCCCGTCGCGCTGAGTCCCCGTCCGTGAGAGCGCGCCAGACATCGGGCAGAAAATCGAGGGTGGGTTGGTCGCCTGCCATGTCGAGGACTTCGGTCAGAGAGGCCCGCAGCGACTGGCCCGTCTCGGCCAGCCATATTGCATGCACATGAGATCGGACCAGTTCCTCATTGCCCAAATCCAGCCTCGGGGGGACGACGGAGCCGGACACCATGTCCTGGCTGCGGCGGAACCAATAGTTGTCGTGTGCGTTCCCACTAGCGCAGTAAGTGGTGACCATGGCGGGCTGACCTTGGCGGCCGGCCCGACCCGAGCGCTGGGCATAGTTGGCCGGGGTCGGGGGGACGTTGCGCATGCTGACTGCGCTGAGGGAAGCGATGTCTACGCCCAACTCCATGGTGGGTGAGCAATAGAGAAGGGGGAGCGTCCCCTGCCGGAACTGCCCCTCTCGTTCCTGGCGAAGCCCAGGAGGGACCTGGGCAGTGTGCTCTCGGGCATAGAGTCCGGCCAGTCCGAGTCCCGAACCGCGGTAGAGGTCACGAAAGAACGGGTTGACACGGGCCACGGTCTCCGAGTCGATCTCACGCCGAAGAGGATCGTCTGCCCCGTGCTCACCGTCACCGAGCGTCCATCGAATGGAGGATGCCTTGAGGCGGTAACCAATGTTCCCATTCGCGTCCTCCGCGACCGCAGTGACGGTTCCAACCTTCTCCAATGTCGCCAGCAAGCTAGCGATGGCGGCATTTGCGTCGTTTGCCGACGTGAGCAATTTTCCGAGAACTTGTTGACGACGCAAATAGCGGCCGAACGCCCCTCGCCCTGACAGGTTGAGATCGCTCCGCCGGGCTCCGGGGGTGCCTGATCGGGCAAAGACGGTCCCGACCTCCTCCATGCGGTCGGAGTCGCTGATCAACCACGGGTCGCGCAAGTGCTGGCGGGATTCTCTCTGAATGCGCTCAAACCCCTCCTGGGTGAGGCAGCCGACGTCGATGGCGAGCACGCGGCGGAACTCATCGAGGGCAATGCCACTGAGCTCCTCTCGCATTTCCTTATTCGCACCAGAAAGTGCTGGATGGGCACTGGCCCACGTCTGGCCGTCAGCGGCCAGCTCTGGCAAGTCCACGTAGCGAATGACAAGAAGCCCCACCTGCTCCATATTCGGCATCGTCACCCGCCATCCACGCTTCAGGTCGGCGTAGGTGCGGTACTCCACAACAGAGCGAAGAGCCCGCTCGACCATTTCCTTTTGGGAGAACTTGACCTCGGGGTGCTGCGCGAAGTCGTTCATCTCCAAGTCCAGCGCGGCAGTGACGACCTGGGCGACGAGTTCGTGGTGCAGGCCTGCGCGGGAGTCTTGGAGTGCCTTGCACAGCGCCGAGCGAAGTTCAGCCACCTGTACGAAGTCGTTGAAGTGCCCAGCCTGCAGCGAAGCATCCTGTCGATTGTCAACGAACGTCAGCAGTTTCCGTGCGTCTACTGGCAGTTCGTTGGAATCGAACTGCCGAAGGGACCGGACGATGCTCCCAGACAGGACGGTGACAGCCGAAGAACGACCCTCCTGATCCAGAGTGGCCAGCTTGGAGAAGTCATTGCCTCGTACCTGCTCGTAAGAGACGCGGCATCGTAGGCAAAAGGCAAACGGCGTGGAGATGAACCAGGCGTGGAGGCCATCGTGGTCGTCCGACAGCGTTCCGTCAGGTTGCACCCATAGCGATGAGGGCTGGTACTTGATCTTGTTGGGAGCAAGGGACATCGATCCGTCGTCGGCTGCAACCAGCCAGTGGTCGGGAAAGCGCCCCTCCGTCACAGGGTCGACGGGCCATGGGTGGTCCTCTGACACGTATAGGTACCCGGTCACGCTGTCGCCGCCCGAGGCGTCTCTGTCAGCACGGGGTAGGAAGAGGATCTGACCGTCGCGTTCAACCCGTGACACGACGTAGTAGTCCTGACCGCACTCACGACAAAAGCCGAGAGGGAGAAGTGCCTTCTCCGGCTGGTCCGGGACTCGTAGCTGGTAGCGGCTGGTCAAGTGGCGACTGAAAGGTGACTCCAAGCTCGAGTAGATGTTGTCGCCCTTTGATATGAATTGGTGGAGGCGGAAGGCAAACAAGGGGCGCCGCGTCGACGGATGGCGAACCTGACTACCCTTCAACAGGAGGCGCTCCAAGACAGAGCGACAGCTCTCAGCCTCATGTCCGCTCTCCATCGACAAGGCCTTGGCCGCGTCGATGACCCGCTTTGGTGCTCCCCTCACCAGAACGCCCGATTCGGGGTCGCGCCCGAGTCCGAAATAGTCCTCCGCCCACGCGGCAAGAGGATCAGCTCCCAGCTCTTCGTAGTTGTTAGGCAGTGGTTCGCCTCCCAGAAGGGCGTCGATCCGACCCGACAGCGTTTCGGCGTGGGGAAGTTCCGCCGTGGTGGCGCGCAGAATTGTCTCTTCGATCACGCGCTCGGGAGTGACCGGTGACCCGAAGAGCCGGGAGGCGACTTCGGCCACCACCCGCTTGCGTTCGGCCGCCGTCCCAGCTGAAGCCATCGTGGCCGATGTCCCGACGACCTGGAGCTCCGGAGAGTTGCACGCATCGCGGACCCTGCGAGTCAGCATCGCGACATCCGCACCCTGCCGCCCGCGGTAAGTATGGAACTCATCGAGTACCAGGAACCGCAGACCGCGTGATGCAGTTACCAAGTGCTGACGCTCATCGGGACGTGTGAGCACTAGGTCGAGCATGACGTAGTTCGTCAGGAGAATGTCGGGTGGGTTGTTCAGAATGCGCCGTCGCTCATCCGGGCTCTCCTGGCCCGTGTAACGCTCGAAACTTACAGGTCGATCGCTGACGGAAAAGCCGTAGTGGAGAAATTTCCGCAGCTCTTCGACCTGGCTGTTGGCCAAGGCATTCATCGGGTATACGACGATTGCCTTTATGCCGGGGCCACTGCTTGGTCGGTCCTTGATGATCCGGTCAACGATCGGAACGATGTAACCGAGCGACTTCCCCGAGCCAGTCCCAGTTGTAAGGACGTAAGAAGCCCCGGTACGGGCGGCCTCAATCGCGTCTCTCTGATGCCGGTGGAAGACGATCGGGTCGCGCCCCACATCGTCCGGGTTGTCCTTCAGTCTGAAGATCTCCTTGCACTGGGGCTGCAAAAGCCCTTCTGCGGCAAGGTCAGCCGGGGTCTCGCCCGTGGCGAAACTCGGGTTTAGAGACAGCCAGGGATCTGGCCACTGATCGGCGTTATGCCGCCGTTGGTCGAGGAACGCCATGATCCTGGGGTCCCGGGGCGTGACGAAGGAGCTCGTGAACGTCTTGTAGTCCTCGACTAGCGCCGACCGCAGCGAAAAAATGTCCATTACTGCTCTCTCTTAGTGGCCGTTCACTATTGGGGGCGTAGAGATTGAGCTGGCATCTCTCTTACCAGTCGTCTGACTGACGGTTTCTGGTTTCAAACTGAGTCAGGAGAGTAGCGCTAGATGTCCTGGCCATTCCGGGTGGTCGAGCCGACAGCTTCGTGCTGAATTGGCAATCATTGGGCTCCGGGCACTTGGCGAAGGTGTGGCTATTTACCGGTAATCACTGGCTCGATGCATGATGAATCAGGCGGACAAGCGACCGACGCGCTGCAACAGCTATCTACGAAGGTGGCGATCAGATCGGGGCGTGGATGGCAGCCTGCGGTTTGATCGGGGCTATCGCCCGGACCGCGCCAAGGCAGATGTACCCGGCGAGTCGCAGAATCCGTGGCACGCTGCTGGACACACACGCTGCTGGACACACACGCTGCTGGACAGTTCAAGTGGTCATTTATGTGGTCAAGATCCGAAGGTCACCGAATCAGATCGGGCGTCAGTACCCTTGACCTGCTCTTATATGGCGCGCTCGGAGGGATTCGAACCCCCAACCTTCTGATCCGTAGTCAGATGCTCTAGTCCGTTGAGCTACGAGCGCTGGGTGAGTCAGCCAGTGTACCGGACCCCGAAGACAAGCTGAAGGGCGGGAATCTGCTGGTCAGACGGAAATCGGCAGCTTCGAATAGCCCCGGACCGTACTCGTGTAGAGCGGC
Organism: Acidimicrobiales bacterium; assembly: GCA_035602795.1. Lineage (GTDB taxonomy): Bacteria > Actinomycetota > Acidimicrobiia > Acidimicrobiales > RAAP-2 > Bog-473. Next base: position 10,215 of record DATNLP010000198.1, read on the forward strand.
ACCGCCCCGTCGAGGTTGACCGACCATTCCGGAAAGCGCTTGAAGGTCTCCTCAAGGGCGATTCGGCCCTCGGTCCTGGCCAGTGCCGCCCCCAGGCAGAAGTGGATGCCGTAGCCGAAGGACAGGTGGTGGTCGATCTTCCGGTGGATGTCGAAGCGGTCGGCATCGGGGTAAGCCCGCTCGTCCCGGCCGGCCGAGCCAGTGATCATCACGACCTTCGAGCTGGCAGGGATGGTCTGGCCATGGACCTCGACCTCCGCCGTGCACCAGCGGCTCTGCACCGGTGACGGCGCCTCGTACCGGAGCAGCTCCTCCACCGCGTTCGGAATGAGCTCGGGGGTGGCCGCCAGCTCGGCCCGCTGGTCCGGGTTGTTGTCCAGCGTCAGAGCGGCCCAGCCGAGCAGGCGGGCCACCGTCTCGGTGCCAGCGCTGCCGATCAGCACCGCGAAGTTCACGGCCTGGTCCGTCGTCAGGCGCCGCAGCTCGCCATCGTCGTCCACGATCTCGAGGTTCACCAGGTCCGTGAACATGTCGTCGCGCGGGTTGCTCCGGCGGTCGGTGAGCACGGCGGTCATGTAGTTGTGCAGTTCCAGCATGGCCGCCGCAGAGACCTCGTTGTACATCCCCTTCTCGGGATCGAGCGTGAACGACACGTCGATCCAATGGCGCACCATGTCGCGCTCTTCGGGCGGCACGCCGAGCAGGGCGGCGATCACGTAGGCGGGCACTTTGGCCCCGAAGTCCTGCACGTAGTCGAACGAGCTCCGACCGACCAGGCCGTCGAGCAGGCTGGCGCAGAGGGTGCGGATGTCCTCCTCGAGCTCGGTCATGCGGCGGGGCGTGAAGGCTTTGGAAACGAGCCGGCGGTAGCGAGTGTGCTCGGGCGGGTCCATGAAGATCATGATCTCCATGGACGTCCGCTCGGCCGTGATCATCTCCATCACGGTGCCGTGCGAGGAACAAAACGTCTTCGGGTCACGGCTGAAGGCATCCACGTCGGCGAAGCGACTCACGGCATAGAAGTCGTGCTGCTCGTTGTAATAGAGCGGTGCCTCGTCACGCAGACGCTTCCAAATCGGATGGGGGTCGACCTTGTACTTCTCGTCGAGGGGGTCCCAGGCCAGCGGTTCGGCGTCGGCGGCGGTCATGACGAGATCCCTTCGAGCTCAGCGATGCCCGGGGACATCAGTCGATCAAACGCCAAGGTGATGGCCTTCCCACAGCTTGATCCCGCCGAGAATGCCGGCGCTGTTGTCGACCACGGTGATGCGCTCGAGCACCTCGCCCAGGTCGCGGCGGTTGATGCGGGGGGCGTTGCCGCCGCCGATGTAGAGGTGGTCGAAGAAGGTCACCGCATCGAGATAGGCGATGGCCCTGCGGACCCGTCGGTTCCAGCGCTTGTCGCCGATCTTCTTGCGGGTCGGCTCGCCGAGCTGCTCGTTGAACGTCTCGCCCTTGCGGAACTCGACGTGAGAGAACTCGACGTGCGGGAGGAGCCCGCCGTCCATGAAGAACGCCGTGCCGAGGCCGGTGCCGAGCGTGGCGACGACCTCGAAGCCCTGGCCCGCCACGACGGCGGCGCCCTGGACGTCGGCGTCGTTGGCCAGCCGGCATGGCTTGCCGATGGCGTCGGCGAGGGCGGTGGCCAGGTCGAAGTGGGCCCAGGCCTCGAACAGCTTGGGGTCGACCTTGGTGCCGGGGCCCTTGGCGGTGACGAAGTGCGGCGCGCTCAGCACGTGGCCGTTGCGCACCATGCCGGGGAAGCCGGCCGAGATGCGGTCGGCTTCGGGCAATTTCTTGGCCAGGCCCGTGAGCTTCTCGACCATGAGCTCGGGCGGCATGGGGTAGGTGGTCGCGATCTTGACCCGGTCGGCCGCGAAGGCGCCCGTCTTGTCGAGCACGTTGGCCTTCAGGCCGGTGCCGCCGATGTCGATGGCCAGCGTGAACGGGTGCGCGGGCGGGGCGGCGTGAGCGGGAGTGGCTGGGGCGGGGCTCGCGGGAGCGGAGGGAGTCTTTGGAGCCGAGGGAGTCTTTGGAGCCGAGGGAGTTGCGGGAGCCGAGGGAGTTGCGGCAGTGCTACTGGGGGTGTCCTCCACCTCACGGACACTAGCCACGGGGGGCTCAGGCAAGGTCCGGCGCGCCCGATGGGGTCATCCGGCGATCACGTCCCTGACGCACTCGCGGAGCATCTCCCCCAATTTCGCGGTGTCCGAGTCGGGGAAGGCCTCGCCAGCGAGGAAGAGACCGGCGAAGGCGGCACCCATGCTGGCCGCCATGCGGACCCGGTCCCGCTCGGCGACGCGGGTGTCGAGGAGGATCTTGCGGAACTGGTTCTGGATGTCGTCGTGTTCGGCGTCGTGGTCCTGGTTGTGCAGCTTCTCGAGGACCGCCTGGTTCCGCTCGTGCATGAGGAAGAGCTTGCGCTGGGCCAGCATCTGGCCGACGATCTGGTCGAGAAGGGCGCCCCACTGCTCCAGGGTGATCGGCTCGTCCCCCATTTTGGCGATGGCCCCGATGCCGAACTCGTGCAGGCGCATGTGGAGCGCCATGAGGATGTCCTCTTTGGACTCGAAGTGGTAGTAGAGGGCCGCCTTGGTGACGCCCAGCTGCTCGGCGATCTGCCGCAGGCTGGTGCCGTCGTAGCCCTGCTCGACGAAGAGGTCGAGGGCCGCATCGAGGATGCGCTCGCGGGTTGAGGCTGCGTCGTGTTGGTTGGCTTGGCGCTTGGCCTTTATGGCCTGGGCGAACTTGGGCGGGAGGGCGTCGTCGTCGCCGGTGCGGACTGGTGCAGGTTCGGGTGCCGGGGCAGGCGCTGGGGCTGCTGCCTCTGGGTCAGTTGTGGGGTCGTCGGTGGTCTGAGTCATTTTTTCTTTGGGTTGCCTAATATCCTACTTGACGACAGGTAAGTAGTTCCCTTACCATGCGACTGGTAAGCCAGTTTACTTTCCGACAGGTAAGGACGTCCACTGATGGCTGCTACTGACCTGATGATCCAGGCCGAGGGGCTGGAGAAGAACTACGGCGAGACCCGGGCGTTGGCCGGGGTCTCCTTCGGGGTACCCGCCGGAACGATCCTCGGACTGCTCGGGCCAAACGGGGCCGGCAAGACGACCGCCGTGAGGATCCTGACCACGCTGGCCACGCCCGACGCCGGCCACGCCACGGTGGCCGGGATCGACGTGGTGAAGCACCCGGCCGACGTGCGGCGGCACATCGGCGTGGCCGCCCAGGACGCCACCTTGGACCCGTTGCTGACGGGGCGCCAGAACCTGGTGCTGGTCGGCGAGCTGTCGGACATGGGGCGGGCGGCGGCCCGGCGCCGGGCTTCTGAGCTCCTCGAGGACTTCGAACTGACGTTCGCGGCGGACCGGGTGATGAAGGGGTACTCGGGCGGGATGCGCCGTCGTCTCGACCTGGCGGCGTCGTTGATGACCAAGCCGCCGGTCCTGTTCCTGGACGAGCCGACCACCGGGCTGGACCCGACATCACGCTCGCGGGTGTGGGACACCATCCGGGAGCTGATCGGCGAGGGCGTCACGGTCCTGTTGACGACGCAGTATCTGGAGGAGGCAGACGAGCTGGCGCACCAGATCGTGGTGGTGGACCACGGGCAGGTGATCGCCGACGGGACACCGGCGGAGTTGAAGGAGGCGTCGCGGACGGCGCACCTGGAGGTGACGCTGGCCACGCCGTCGGAAGCGGCAGTAGGTGCGATGGCGCCGTTGGTTTCCGGATCCGTGCACGTGAGCGAGGACGGCCGGTGGCTGTCCGCCGGCGTCGATGCCTCGCCCGGGTTGGCCACGGCGGTGGTCCGAGCCTTGGATGCGGCGGGAGTGCTGGTGGACACGATCGAGGTGCGGCAGCCGTCGCTCGACGACGTGTTCTTCTCGCTGACGGGCGGGCATATCGAAGAAGACGAGGACGTGGTTGAGTCCGGTGGTGACGAAGCGCCGTCGGCGAACGGAAGCGGGAGCAGCCGGCCCGAACTGGAAGGAGTGAACGCCTGATGACGACCACGACGCTTACCCCGACCCGGGTCCCGGTCGGGAACCCACGCTCGGGCCGCCTGCTCGGCTCGCTGTCCGACCTCTGGGCCATGACCCGGCGCAACATCGTGCACATCTCGCGTGAGCCGATGCAGCTGTCGGACGTGACGATCCAGCCGGTCCTGTTCACGTTCCTGTTCGTGTTCATCTTCGGCGGGGCCATCCCGATCCCGGGCGGCGGTTCCTACAAGGACTACCTGTTGGCCGGCATTCTGGCGCTGAACCTGGTGACGTCCGTCATGGGCACGGCGGTCGGGTTGAGCACCGACCTGCACGAGGGGATGATCGACCGCTTCCGCGCCCTGCCCATGTGGCGGCCGGCGGTGCTGGTCGGTCGCTCGGTGGCCGACTTCATGACGTCCTGCCTGTGCGCACTGATCGTCGGCCTGACCGGGTTGCTGGTGGGGTGGCGGACCGACGCCTCCATGCTGGCGATCATCGGCGGCTTCCTGATCGTGCTGTTCTTCGCCTACTCGCTGACCTGGATCGCCCAGATCGTCGGGTTGAACGCCAAGAGCCCGGAGTCGGCGGCGTCGTTCGGCTTCATCGTGCTGTTCCCGCTGGCCTTCGTCTCGAATGCCATGGTGCCCACGCTGCACATGCCCGGCTGGATGCAGGCCATCGCCGACTGGAACCCGGTCAGCGCGGTGTGTGCCGCCGCCCGGCACCTGTGGGGCAACCCGAACCCCTCGGCTGTGGTCAACGCCTGGCCCATGCAGCACCCCGTGGAGGCGTCACTGATCTGGTCGGTGGTGATCATCGCGGTGGCGGCACCGTTGGCCTCGTACTTCTTCAAGAAGCGCTGCACGGAGTAGCGCCGTGTGCCTGAGCCCTTCGCCTTCGGGGGCTACGAACCGCCCGTCGCCCGTCATTCCCGAGGACGATGACTCGCCGGTGTCGTTGGCGGGCGCACCTCGTCGCAGTAGGTGACGAACTCATCGAGTTGACATTGCTCCGCCGACCCGCCCGGGCCTACCAAGACCGGGCCCACCCCGGGGCATACTCTGCACCGGTTTCGCCCGAGCGTGGCCGCGTTCCTCGTCGGACGAATTAGTTTGCTGTCGGCTCGGAGGCGGGTGGGACATCGAGACCCCTCGACCACCTTGCCCAATCGCCCACACGCCCAATTGCCCACACGCCCAATTGCCCACACGCCCCGCATGTCCAGGACGGAGAAGTGGCGGACAATTTCGACCGGCGGCTGTCCCGATGGCATGAAATGGGCGCGGTCACTGCGCCGCGTCAGTATTGGCACGTGATCGTCCTGCACGCCGCCTGGCTGACCGATTCACGTCGTCTGGCGCTTTGGGCGGAGGACGGGAACCGGCCTCGCTCAACGCCGGCTCGCCGAGGACGTCGGGCGAGCCAGTTGCAGCCCCATCCCTTCGCGCTCGATCCTGACGGTCTGCGACTCGCCGTCGCCGAGATGGCGGGGGTGACGGCGGCGGACCTGCTCGGGGAAGAACATGTCCAGCTCACGCTGCAACTCCCAGACGCCGGCGGAAGGCCGACCGGCTCCTCGCTCGACGACGAACCTCAGGCCAAGGCACCCGCCGGAGCCCACCCACCTTTGAGCGCCGAGGAGCACCCCTCGCTGTGGACGGCCCCGGGGTTTGTCCTCGACCCGTCCGCTGCAACGAAGTTCCTCTGGACGCTGACGTCGTCGGGCAGCGACGAGTCCGGCGTCGACGCGGGCCCCTCGGGGGTCGCTCTCGGGCCCGATATCCGCTTCGCTGCTCACGCGGTCGCAATGGTGGTGGAGCTCTTGGCCCGAGGTCGGGTGCTGCCCGATCTCGAGTTCGTCGCCGACCGCTGGCGGGCGTGTTGGCGCCCGCTCATCGACGGACATGACCGCGGTCGGATCGAGGCGATGGCGTGGGCCCTTCCGACCTCGTTCATTGCCGTGCGCCTGGCTGAGTCGAACCCGGACAATTGGGTTTGTGAGCAGGGGTCGGAGCCCGGCGATGAGGTCCTGCGTTCGCTGATGTGGGCCGTAACGGACGTTCTTGCCCGGGACCTGGCGACTCCGGCAACGCCAGCGGCCAGGCGGCGAAGCACCATGGCGAACGTCGTCGATGTCTGGGTGCGCGCTCTCGCCTCAGCCGACGGTGCCATAGGTGGATGCGACGAGGACGAGTATCTGCAACTGGCCGGACGGCTTGCGGTATGGCACGCCACGAGGAGCACTGATGCCGAAGCGGTACGGACCTGCTTTCGAATCGTCCCGCCCTCTGATGACGGCGAGGAGGGACCGCCCGACGCGGGGGGCGCACCCCCTCAGTCCGGGACACGGAAGAAGGAAGGCTCGGATGATCCGGAGAAGAACTGGCTCATCGCATTCGCCCTCCAGGCGGTCGACGATCCCAGCCTGGTCGTCTCCGCGGAGGACGTCTGGTCCGACGGTCCCGAGCTGACCGCCATCGGGCGCCATGTGGCTCACCCCGACGAGCACCTCCTACGCGGTCTCGGTCAAGCCTCCCGTCTCGTCCCCACCCTCGGACATGCCCTCGCCTCGGCGACTCCTTGCGACTGCGCGACGGACGCCACGGGCATCCTGACCTTTCTTCGCGACGGTGCGCCGCTCTTGGAAGAAGCCGGATTCGGGGTGCTCGCACCCCCGTGGTGGCGCACGAGGAGAAGGCTCGGACTCCGGCTCAAGGCGCGGACCAGTTCGAAGGGTGGGGCCTCCCCCAGCGCAATCGGTCTCGACGGGCTGTGTGATATCCGCTGGGAAGCAGTACTGGGGGACGACACGCTGGGGCTGACCGAGCTCCGCCAGCTGGCTCGACTGAAGCAGCCGCTCGTGCGTGTCCGCGGCCAGTGGGTGGAGCTGCATCACGACGAGCTCTCTGCCGCCATCACCGCGGTTGGCAAGAGGGGGACCACCGGCGAGGTCAGGTCGGCCGGAGAGGTCCTCCGATCCGCCCTGGGATTCGAGCAGGGTTCGGGCGAACTGCCGGTCGTGGAGGTGGTAGCAGACGGCTGGCTGGGCAACCTGCTCTCCGGTGCCGAAGACCGGAAGCTCGAGCCCACTCCGACTCCCGACGGATTCGCCGGCCAGCTCCGCCCGTATCAAGAACGTGGGCTGGCATGGCTCACCTTTCTCGGCGAGCTCGGTCTTGGGGCGTGCCTGGCGGACGACATGGGACTGGGCAAGACGGCTCAGCTTCTCGCGCTGCTGGTCGACGAGCGTGCCCGAGCCGCTCCCCCACCGAAGGGCCGGCGCCGGTCGGGCACCTCGGGGACGGCTGTTCGAACGCGCCGACCCAGACTGGGCCCGACGCTGGTGCTGTGCCCGATGTCCCTGGTCGGAAACTGGCAGCGCGAGGCCGCTCGTTTCGCACCGAAATTGGAGGTGTACGTCCACCATGGGCCTGACCGACTCGCAGGAAAGGCGTTCACCCGGCACGCCGGCCAGGTGGACCTAGTCTTGTCGACCTACGGTCTGGCGGCGCGCGACCGGGAGTCGCTGGCCGGCGTCCACTGGCGCCGCATGGTTCTCGACGAGGCACAGCAGATCAAGAACAGTGCAGCCCGTACGACCCAGAGCGTCCGGTCGATTCCGGCCGAGCGGCGCATAGCCATGACGGGCACGCCCGTCGAGAACCGACTGAGCGAGCTGTGGTCGATCATGGAGTTCCTCAACCCCGGCATCCTTGGGTCCGAGCGGACCTTCCGGGAGTACTTCGCCGATCCCATCGAGCGCGGGGGTGACGACGAGGTGGCGACCAAGCTGCGCCATATCACCGGTCCGTTCGTACTCCGCCGGCTCAAGACCGATCGGACGATCATCGCGGATCTTCCCGACAAGCTCGAGATGAAGGAATTCTGTCTCCTGACTCGCGAGCAGGCCACTCTCTACCAGGCTGTCGTCGACGACATGCTGGCCCGGATCGACGAAGCGGAAGGAATCGAGCGCCGAGGCCTGGTTCTGGCCACCATGATGAAGCTGAAGCAAGTCTGCAACCATCCGGCCCATTTTCTGGCCGACGGTTCATCTCTGTCGGGCCGTTCCGGCAAGGTGACGCGCCTCGTAGAGGTACTCGGCGAAGCGATAGCCGAGGGTGACCGATCGCTCGTCTTCACGCAGTTCACGGAGATGGGCAGCATGCTCGAGCGGTATCTGCGTCATCGATTGCGTTGCGATGTGCTGTGGCTTCACGGCGGAGTGACGAAGCGGGCGCGCGACTCCATGGTCGAGCGTTTCCAGGACGTCGACGGACCACCTGTGTTCCTTCTTTCGCTGAAGGCCGGGGGGACGGGCCTCAACCTGACGGCGGCGACCCAGGTCGTGCACTTCGACCGATGGTGGAACCCGGCGGTGGAGGACCAGGCGACCGACCGGGCGTATCGGATCGGTCAGAAGCACAATGTGCAAGTCCGCAAGTTCGTGTGCGGGGGGACGCTGGAGGAGCGTATTGATGTCATGATCGAGGCGAAGCGAGCATTGGCGGATCGGATCGTCGGAAGCGGCGAGCGCTGGCTCACCGAGCTGTCGACCGATCAGCTTCGTGAGGTGGTCGCGCTGTCCACTGACGCTGTGGGAGACGACGACTGATGCCGTCACATCGTCCATCGGGCCGATCCGGTCGACCCCCCGATGGCTGGTGGCCACCGGCCTCGAAGCCGATCGTGGTCGAGGGGGGCATAGCGGCCCGCAGCAAGCGAGGAGAGATCGGCGGCACCTGGTGGTCGCGGCGCTTCATCAGTGTGCTCGAGTCGTTTGGTATCGGGAGTCGTCTTCAGAGGGGCAAGCGGTATGCCCGCGCCGGTCAGGTGCTGAGTCTGGAGATCGTCCCGGGTCAGGTCCGCGCTTCGGTTCAGGGCTCGCGGTCCAGGCCGTACCGGGTGTTCATCGAGACCGAGATCTTGACCGATTCTGAATGGGGCGGCATCGAGGACGTCATGGCTTCGCGGGCGGTCTTCTTGGCCAAACTCCTGTCCGGAGAGATGCCCGAGGAGATCGAAGAGGCTTTCGTCGAATCCTCGACCACGCTGTTCCCCGCCTCGGACGACGACCTCGTCTCCGCGTGTTCGTGCCCCGATTGGGAGAATCCGTGCAAGCACGTGGCCGCGGTCTTCTACCTGATGGCGGAGTCCTTCGATGACGACCCCTTCCTCATCTTTGCCTGGCGCGGCCGAGACAAGGAAAGGTTGCTCGCCGAGCTGAGGACGCGAAGGCACGGCCCGGGCGCGGATGGGTCCGGGACTGAGACATCGGACGACAGTGTCGAAGTCGGCAAATTTGGATGGCCCACGTTCGATTCGGAACGGAGGAACAACGATCAGGTGTCGTTCTGGGGCAGCGCGGACGACATGTCGGCCGTTGCGGTCCGACCACGTTTGGCTGTTGCAGCCGACCTGGTCCTTCGACAACTCGACCCGTCACCGCTCGTTGACGTGGCCGGCGCCATCGACGCGCTGCGCCCGCTGTACGAGAGCATCACTTCTAACGCCATCGCATTGGCATTCGACGAGGAGTCGACGCCGTCCCGCTCGTGACCATGTCCAGCACCCGGCACGAGTCGCATACTCGGTCCGATCGCCGTTCCCTTTCCTCAGGAGCGGGGCAGCGTCCCCGGGTGGCGATCGGTCGGGTGCGATCGGCCTTCGGCCTCGGGCATGGGGCCGGCGTCGACGACGGTCCCGTGGGGCGTCCCGCCGTCCTCTTCGATCGCCTGGCGGTGTACGACGTCCTCGACCAGCTCGCCGTTACCCGTCCGGACGACGGCAATCAGGTGGGACGGCGAGAACTTCGTTGGTGCCATGGTGCTGGCCCTTTCCTAGCGGTCCGGCCCGGCGGCCGGGCTGTCCTGGTGGAGGTCGTCGGTGATGCGGTCGAAGATGGGCAGGGCGAACCAGAAGAACACGAAGGCGGCCACCACGAGTGCGGCCAGGGCGGAGAAGAGCCAGCCGCTCCCGACCACGGTGAGGATGAGGCAGACGGCCGTGCAGATGGCGAGCGCCACCATGGCCAGGCCGACGAGGGCCTCGACGTTGGCCAGCTTGAGCAACCTGCTCTTCTCGTGGCGTCGGAAGACCCAGCGGTGGTACGCCACCGGGCTGATGAGCAGGACCGTAGCGGCGGCCGCCGACAACAGGCTGACCCGGTAGAGGTCCCGCTGACCGCCGTTCAGTCCGGTGAAGCGCACCGTGAAAGGCAGCGCCAGCAGAAACCCGAAGAGCATCTGGACCCCGAGTCCCGCCACCCGCAGCTCCTGGAGCAGGTCACTCACGTTCCGGTTGTTCCGCTCAGCCTCCGAGCGTTCGGTGGGCGAAGCCCACTGCACGTCGGTCTCGTCGGATGCCTGCACACGTACTCCCCTGCAGTCGGCTCTCGTCGCCGCGTTCCCAGCGATATCGACCACGCCGGCCTTCGGCGCGGCCACCGCGAAAGGTGCTTCAGGGGCCTACCCGAGGGACTGATAGCACAAACCCCGCGTTGCTCGAGCCGGGGCCCGCGAACGCCCGCCGAAATAACGACAGTAGGAGTGCAAGTTCTTTCTCTTTGGCGTCGACGTGCGAACGGGAGCAACGCACGGCTGGTCTGCCGCGCTCGCCCCGCCTTGGTGACCATGCGCTGACGATCGGCGTCGAATACCACCGGGAGACCCAAAAATGTGCGTAGCGGACGCTTCGCGCGCATCGGCTCCTCGACTCCGTTGCACGCTGCTCACATGCCCGGTGCCGCCAAATTCCGGTACCTCCGGCCGTTGCTAATTTCGTGTGTGTGACGGGACAACCTTGGCTGGGCGACGCCTGCTCGCTCGTCGATGCCTTCCGGGACGGAGAGCTCTCTCCCACCGAGGCACTCGAGGGATCGCTGGCGGCTATTGAAAAATCGTCGTTGAACGCGGTGTGCTTCATGGACGAGGAGAAGGCGCGTCAGGCGGCGGCGTCCGCGGACGTGAGCTTGCCGTTCGGCGGCGTGCCCATGGGCGTGAAGGAGCTCGATCCGGTCAAGGGGTGGCCGCAGACCGAGGCGTCGCTCGTGCTCAAGGACCGCATCGCCGAGTACGACGGCACCATGACCTCCCGGCTGCGTTCGGCCGGTGCTGTGCTGGTCGGGCAGACGACGGCGTCGGAGTTCGGCGGCATCAACTGCACCTACACCCGGCTCCACGGCGCCACGTCGAACCCGTACGACCTGGAGCGCACGCCCGGCGGCTCGTCGGGTGGCTCGGCGGCCTCCGTGTCCGGGGGGCTGTTCCCCATCTGCACCGGCGGTGACGGCGGCGGGTCGATCCGCATCCCCGCCGGCTTCACCGGGCTGTTCGGCCTGAAGGCGACCTTCGGGCGCATCCCCAAGGGCCCCCACACCGAGATCGAGCCGCTGACCGCCGTCATCGGGTGCCTGTCCCGGTCGGTGCGCGACACCGCCCGCTGGTACGACGTCTGCAACGGCTACGACGAGTACGACCCCTACTCGCTGCCCCGGGTCGAGGGTTGGGAGTCCGGGCTGGGGCACCAGGACGTCCGCGGCATGCGGGTCGCCGTCTGCGCCGACCTGGGGGCGGCCGTCATCGCCTCCGCCGTGCGCGAGAAGGTCGAGGAGGCGGCCGGTTTCCTGGTCAAGGACGCCGAGCTCGAGCAGGTCGACGTGCCGATGGAGCTCCCCCGTGGGGGCCTCGAATGGGCCATGGCCGGCACGGCCAGCCTGCTGGTCGGCCTGGGCGACCTCTACCCTGCCTGCGAGTCCGAGTTCACCCCCGAAATCATGCTGGCCGCCAACATCGCCACCAACCACTTCACCATCGACACGGCCAAGAGCATCGAGGAGTTCCGCCGCACCATGATCGTGCAGGTGGCGCAGATCTTCGACCAGGTGGACTTCATCATCTGCGCCACCAACCCCGACGTGGCCTTCCCCGCCCAGGGCCCGATGCCGACCACCATCGACGGCGTCGACCTCATCAGCGAGCTCGGGTTCGAGGCCGCGCTGGGCAACAACGGTGCGCTCACCATCCCGGCCAACACGACCGGGCACCCGGCGGTGGCCATTCCGATCGGGCTGGTCGACGGGCAGCCGGTCTCCATGCAGATCATCGGACGCCGCCACGCCGAGCAGCTTCTGCTCGAACTGGCCCGGGTGGTCGAGCTGGAACGCCCGTGGCCCCTGGTGGCCCCCGGTGCGCCCACCTGAGCTGACCCTGGGACAGGCCGGGGCGCAACAGCGTCCCTATATTGTCAACGGAACAACAATTCTGCTCACTTGGGGCGACGAATCGGCGCCATCGGTCGCCGCCCCCTTGTGGAGGACACCCACTTCGGCAGTAGGGTTTTCGTCTCACCCTGAGGCGGTTTGGCGATCGGAGACAGGGATGACCGTGATGGCTCGTAGTTGCTCGGGGAATCACCATGCCCCGGCGACCGCGGAGCCGCGTCGACGTCGCCGCGGCCGCCCGCGCGGGCTCCATCGGTGTCCGCGCCATGCGTCGTTCCCGGCGACGTCGGCCAACCCGCCCAGCCTGGTCCCGACGCCGGCGCCATCGGTCCTCCTCACCGCCAAAAAGGCGGACCTGCGTTTGAACCGACAGGCGGGAGGGCACCACCCGTATGCGCTCCAAAATGGCGGCGTGAACACCGAGAGCGGCCCTAATCCCTCCAATTGCAGGCATTTTCAGAGACTTTTGAGACTTCGACACCATTCCCTACTCCGTCGCGCCCACGCGCGTCTGGCATAGCCTGGCCACGCATGGGGGAGGACATGCTGTTCACCGTCGCGGGGTCGGTTGCGATGCCCGCGGAGATGATTTCGCTCGAGGAAGCGGGGTTGGAGGACCGCGCCGATCTCCAGGAGTGGATCCTCTCCAATCCCCAGATCCTGGGGAACGCGGTCAGGATCGTCACGCTCGACTTCGAACGCGGCTGGGGTGGGCCTGCCATGCCGCCCGATCGTCTGCACATCCTCGGACTCGAGGGCGACGGGCGCATCGTCGTGGCCGAGCTGAAGCACGGCAGGACGCCGGACGCCGAGGTCTCGGCGCTGAAGTACGCCGCCATGGCCAGCCGGCTGGCGCCCGAGTCCCTGGCCGAGCTCTTCTCCCGGTTCCACAGCTCCCGCGGCAACGTGGTCGGCATCGATGAGGCCCTGGCCGAGCTGCAGGCCCACGCCCCGGACATGTCGCAGGAGACCTTGCGCAAGCCCCGTATCACGCTGCTGGCCCGGAACTTCTCGCCCGTCGTGACGGCCAGTGTGGTCTGGCTGAACGAGATGGGCCTCGACATCACCCTCGTCCAGATCAGCGCCTTCCGCTCCTACGTCTACGGCACGTCCGGAGCCGACAACGTGCCGATGATCTCCGTGAGCCAGCTCTACCCGCTGCGCGAGGTAGCGGAGTTCACCATCAGCCCCGAGCGCCAGCTGGCCCGCGCCGCCGCCGACTCCAAGAAGCGGGTGCAGGACGCCAGCACGGTGCGCCGGCTGGTCGGCGCCGAGTCTGTGGCCGACGGCACCATCTTCACCATCGCCCCGAGGAGCGACCTGACCAACGAGCTGCGGAACCAGCTCGACGATTGGCTGCACGCCGACCCGGTCCGCCGGACGGCGCACTGGCAGAACCGCGTCAACGCGCCGATGGTGTGGGACGCCGACAAGCAGTCGTACACGCCCTCGGGACTGGTGCGCCACATCGTCGAGCTGGCCACCGGCGTCAGCCGCGACTTCTTCGGCACCCAGTGGTGGCGCGACCCTGCCGGCTGGACGCTGGTCGAGCTGGCCGGGCCGCTCAGCGGCGGCAAGGGCGCGCTCTACCGCGAGTTCTGTTCGCGCTGGCTCGACCGCATTCGGGTCGAGCACGGCCACTGGACCCAGATGTCGACGCTGCCCGCCCAGAGCTGGATCACCCTGCCCTCCCCCATAAACGGCACGCACTACGGGCTCAGCTTCTCGGCCGGCGGCCGCATCCGCTCCGAGCTCTACATCGACGCCGGCAACCAGGAGTCGTCGCTGGCCCAGTTCCAGTCGCTCCACCAGCAGTCCGAGCTGGTGGAGACGATCTACGGCTCCGAGCTGTCGTGGGAGAAGCTGCCCGACCGCTTCGCCTGCCGCATCGCCGACTACTCCATGGGCGACGTCACCAAGGTCGAGGACCACGACGCCTACATCAGCTGGATGATCGCCTCGCAGGAGCGGCTGCGCCAGGCCATCAACGGCGCCCTGGGCGGCGACACGACGGGGGCGGACGGGTCCAGCTGGACCCGGCGCTGAACACGTCGTCGAATCTCCCCTCCCGTCACGCCACCTCGCACTGCCGGACACGGGTCTGCTGCCGGACCCGGGCCTTGGGGTACCCCCGTTCGGCCGCCTATGAGTTCTTCAACTTCCACACCGCCAGCGGCGCGAACACCAGCACGATGCCCGCCGACCAGGCCAGCGACGGCCACAGGTAGTACGAGACCGGGTGCCCGAGCAGCTGCTGCGCCGCCGGCCCGCCCGTGAGCAGCCGGACCGTGTCGACCATCTTCGTCAGCGGCTGGTTGGTGGCAAAACCCTGCATCCACCCCGGCATGGTCGACACCGGCACGTAGGCCGACGACACGAAGCTGAGCGGGAAGACCAGGAACGCCAAACTCTGCGCCGCTTGAGGTGAGCCGGCCAGGAGCCCCATGGCGATGAACATCCACACGAAGGCGAAGCCGAAGAGCAGCGTCAACCCGAAGGCGGCCAGCCCGTCGGCCACGCTGCCGCCCAATCGGAAGCCGACGGCGAAGCCGACCACCGTCATGACGAAGGTGCCCCAGGCCACGAGCGTCGTGTCCGCGCTCACCCGCCCCGACACGATGGACAGCAGCCGGATGGGCAAGCTGCGTAGCCGGTCGAACAGACCGCCCAGCAGGTCCTCGGCCACCCCGGTCGACGCCTCCATGCCGGAGAACAGCACGCCCGTCACCACGAAGCCCGGCACCAGGTAATCGACGTACGACAGGTCGCCCGTGCCCGACACCGCGCCGCCGAAGACATAGCGGAAGATCAACAGGAACAGGATCCCCTGCGCCGTGCTGGCCACGATCAACGCCGGCGTGCGCACGAACTTCTTCAGCGTCCGCAACGCCACCTGGCCCGAGGCCGTCACATAGGACGCCCCCCGGTTCACCACGCCGGCGCCGACCGGCCCGCCGTCGCCTGTGCCGGGCGGGCTCTGCACTGCAATGTCGATGCTGGTCATGCCGCGGTGTCCTCCTTCGCGGTCGTCGTCTGTCCCGTCAGCGCCAGGAACACCTCGTCCAACGTGGGTCGCCGCAGCGAGATGTCCTCCACCTCCACCGAGGCGTCGTCGAGCGCCCGCACCACCGCCGGCAGGAGCTTCGCCCCGCCCGGCGCGGCGAGGGAACACCGCCGCGTCGAGGCATCGGTCTGCGGCTCGGCCACACCCAGAGCACCCAACACCGCGGCGGCCCGCTCCATGGTCGCCACGTCGGCCGTGTGCAGCTCCACCATGTCGGCCCCCACCCGCGACTTGAGCTCGCCCGGCGTGCCCTGCGCGATGACGCGGCCCCCGTCGATGATGACGATGTAGGCCGCCAGATGGTCGGCCTCGTCGAGATACTGCGTCGTCAGCAGCATGTCGGTCCCGCCCCGCCCCATGGCCCCGATGGCGTCCCACACCTCGTTGCGGCTGCCCGGGTCGAGCCCCGTCGTCGGCTCGTCGAGCAGCAGCAGCCGGGGCGAACCCACCAGCGACGCCCCCAGGTCGAGCCGCCGCCGCATGCCGCCCGAGTACGTCTTCACCAGCCTGCCGCCCGCCTCGGTCAGGCTCATCAGCTCCAAGATCCTTTCGGCCGAGGCCGCCGCCTCCTTCCGCCCCTGGCCGTACAGGCGGGCCACCATCGCCACGTTCTCCCGGCCCGTCATCATCTCCTCGACCGCAGCCGACTGGCCGGCCAGGCCGATCATGCGGCGCACCGCCATGGGGTCTCGCACCACGTCGTAGCCGTCGACGCGCAGCGTCCCCGCGTCGGGCGTGACCAACGTCGCCACCATGCGGATGAAGGTGGTCTTGCCGGCGCCGTTGGGCCCGAGGATGGCCACGGCCTGCCCGGCCGGCAGGGTCAGGGTCAGCTCCGAGAGGGCCTGGACCTTCCCGAAGCGCTTGGAGAGGCCGTCGGCCTCTATCAGGGGGTGCATGCGCGCCCCTCCTTTCGTCGTTGGTTCTGCTGTCGGTTCTGTCGGTTCAGCGCAACGCGCTGCCATGCAGAGCCCGGCCGACGAAAGGTGGCCTACGCTTCGAGTGCTGCCTCGGGCGAAGGTCTTCCGGGATCGGGCTCGTGGTTGTGTCGATTCGGGGCCGCGTGGTGCAACACGCGGCCCCGGGTCATTCCTTGGGCATCTCGAAGGTGAAGTACACCTCCTCGGGGTTGAAGTCCGCCGTGTGGAAGAGGCGCCACATGTCGAGTCCCTCGAGCGTGCCGTTGGCGATTTCGTCCACCAGGGCCTTGACGAACCTGAGCTCGGCCACCAGCTGGCCTTCCTCGTACTCGCCTTCGAGCTCGAACAGTCGCGGCAGCCCGGCCTCCAACGCCGCCTTCATGGCGCCGCGCATGCCCACCAACTTCACGCTGAGCGCGTCCGCCCGGCGCCGCAACGCCGCCAGCGCCTCGTCCGGCGCCAGCGACGGGATGAACGACAGGCCGGCCATGAACGCCGGGTACTCCTTGGCCGGCGTCCCGAGGAGCTCGGTCATCCAGTCCGTCATCTCGACCAGGCCGTCGTCGGTGATCTCGTAGACGGTCCGCTCCGGGCGCTTGCCCTCGCGCACCGTGCCGGTCGCCTTGATGAAGCCCCTCTTCTCGAGCGACTCCACCACGGCGTAGAGCGACCCGTAGTTGAGGCGCACGCTCTGCTCCTTGGCCCGGCTGCGCAGCGTCTGCGCCACCTCGTAGGGGTGCATCGGCTTCTCGTAGAGACAGACCAGCACCGCCAGGGCCAGAGGATTCGACCGGGACCATCTCGGCATGCCGGCCAGATTACTCTGTTCAGAGTAATCTGTAAAGAGTGCTCTGAGAAGCACCGGGTTACCCGAGCTCGAGGGCCGGGTTCCCGGGGGAACTCGCCCGATCAGGGGCGTAACCTGCGCTCTCATGGCCCCCACGGTCCTCCACATCGCCCCGCACCCCGACGACGAGGCCGTCGGCTGCCCCGGCGCCCTGCTCCACCTGCGCGACCGGGGCTGGACCGTGGTCAGCGTCATCTCCAGCCTCGGCTTCGAGGGCCAACACGAGCGTCGGCGCTCCGAAGCCGAGGAGGCCGCCGGGCGGGCCGGTTTCGTCCCCGTCTTCCTCGACCCGCCGCTGAATCTCGACCTCGAGGCGGACCGGGCGCTGGCCGCCCGACGTCTCGCCACCGAGCTGCCGCCCATCGTCGAGGAGCACCAGGCGTCCATCGTCGTCTCGCCCTCGCCGCACGACGTGCACCACGGGCACGAGACCGTAGGCCGGGCCGTGCAGCAGGCCATGGCCGCCCTCCCCCCGAACACCCGCTGGTGGATGTGGGGCGTGTGGGGCGACCTGCCGGCCCCCAACGTCTTCTACGCCTTCGACGACCGGGTCATGTCCCGGGCCGCGCACATCCTCGACGCCTATGGCGGCGAGCTCGAGCGCAACGACTACCAGCGCTTCCTCTCGGGCCGGGCCGCCGCCAACGCGATCATGGGCTCCGAGCGGGTCTTCGGGTTCGGTTCGGCCTCGGCCACCGCGCTCCCCTACGCCGAGCTCCTGACCGAGGTCCGCGTCGTCCGCGGTCGCTTCATGGCCTCCGAGCCGCACCACCTCGACGAGGGCCCGTCCCCCACCGAGCGCTGGGACATCGACCTGACCCCGTGGATCGAGTCGCCCAGCGTGCGCGAGCTCGTCGGTCCCATCCGCGAGGTGCGCGAGGACGCGTGACCACGGTGACCGAGACCACGTCGCCCCACCTCGTCGAGGCCTTCCGTCGCGAGGGCTTCGTCGTCGTCCCCGACCTCCTCCGGCCCGACGAGCTCGAGCGCTACGGCGCCGCCGTCGACGAGGCCGTGGCCAGGCGCAGCCGCCACGACACCCGTCCCCTGGCCCAGAAGACTCGATACGAGCAGTCCTTCCTCCAGTGCCAGAACCTCTGGGAGGACTCCCCCGACGTCCGCCCGCTCAGCTTCCACCCTCTCGTCGGCGGCACCGCCGCCCGCCTGCTGGGCGTCGAGGCCGTGCGGCTCTGGCACGACCAGGCGCTGTACAAGGAAGCCGGCGGCCGGGAGACCGACCCCCACCAGGACCACCCGTACTGGCCCATTGTCGAGACCGACACGGTCACCGCCTGGATCCCCTTCGACGGCTCCACCCTCGAGAGCGGCGCCATGGGCTACCTCCCGGGCAGCCACCGGCTGGGGCTGCGCGCGTTCGTCAACATCTTCACCCCCACGCCCCGCCCCGGCGACGACCCGTTGGCCGCCCACGCCGAGCTGGCCGGACTGGAGCCCGTCTGGGTCGAGGTCCCGCCCGGCGCCGTCGCCTTCCACCACGGCCTCACCTTCCACTTGGCGCGGCCCAACACCACCGGTACCGTCCGTCGGGTGCACACCGCCATCTATTTCGCCGACGGTTCGACCCGGGGCCAGGGCCGGTTCCCCCACCCCTCGGTCGAGCGGGCCGGCATCGCCATGGGCGCGGTGATCGCCAGCGACGTCACGCCCATCGCCTGGCCCCGCCCGCCCGGCGACCTGCCCGACCCTCCGGCCCACCCGATCGGATGACGACGAC
>DATNLP010000213.1:0-5207 GCA_035602795.1 Acidimicrobiales bacterium
ACGATGGTGGCGCAATAGCCGCGGGCCCGCTGAAGCAGCCGCTTGCCGCCCGCGGGCAGGTCGTAGGCCATGACCGGTGCCTCGCACTGCAGGCGGTCGAAGTCGATGACGTTGAGATCGGCCTTCATGCCCTCGGCCACCACACCGCGGTCGTGCAGGCCGATGGCCCGCGCGTTGTTCTTGGTCAGGCGCTCGACCACTAGTCCCACCAGCATGCGCCCGTGCGAGCGGTCGCGGGCCCAGTGCGACAGGAAGTAGGTGGGGAAGCTGGCGTCGGCGATGATGCCGACGTGCGCGCCACCGTCGCCCAACCCGAAGAGGGTGTCGGGGTGCGCCAGCATTTCGCCGCAGGCGTCCAGGTTGCCCTCGGCGTAGTTCGAGAACGGTGTGTAGAGGAAGTTGCGCCCGTCGTTCTCCGACAGCAGGTCGAGGGTCAGCTCGGCCGGGTCGACACTGCGGGCCAACGCCAGTCGTTCCACGCTGGACTCCGGGGGCGGCTCGTAGTCCGGGACGTCGCCCAGCGGGAACAGCCGGGCGTAGTCGATGAGGCGGCGGCGCCCGCTGCGGCGGCCACCTCCGTCGTCGTCCTCGGGCTGCTCCGCCAGCAGGCGGGCCCGGAACGACGGGTCGCGCAGCGCCCTCGCCTGCTCGTCCACCGGCCGTCCCACGATGTCGCCGTAGGCCGGGAACATGAGGAACGGGTGGTACGACGACTGCAGGCCGACCAGCAGGCCGACCGGGCGCGGCGCCACCTGGGCCCGGATCGGCAGTCCCTCGGCGACCGACTCTTCGATCCGCCGTAGCAGGTCGCGCCACGCGTCCGGCTGGCGGTGGCTCTGGGCCAGCGACAGCGACAGGGGCCGGCCCGACTTGACCACCATGTTGCGGATCAACTCGAACTCGCCGTCGGTGTCGGGCCAGAAGTCCGAGATGATCTCGATCACCCCGTGGCCGGCGTCGGCCACACCGAGCGCGATCGCCTCGAGCTCGCCGGAGCGCGCCCGTAGCGACGGCGTGGGGTCACCGGTCGACGTGCGGTGGTTGAGCGTGCGCGAGCTGGAGAAGCCGATGGCGCCGGCGCGCATGGCGTCGGCCGCCAGCGTGCGCATGGCCGCGGCGTCCTCCTCCGTCGCATCTTCGAGGCGGGCGCCCCGCTCGCCCATCACGTAGAGGCGGAGCGCGCCGTGGGGGAGTTGTGCCGCCACGTCCACGTCGTGGGGTCGGGCCTCGACGGCGTCGAGGTACGCCCCGAAGCTCTCCCACGTCCACTCGATCCCCTCGTTCAGCACGGCGCCGGGGATGTCCTCGACGCCCTCCATGAGCGAGATGAGCCGGTCGTGCGCGTCGGGCCGCACCGGGGCGAATCCCACGCCGCAGTTGCCCATCACGGCGGTGGTGACGCCGTGCCAGCTCGAGGGGGCCATGCGGGAGTCCCAGGTGGCCTGGCCGTCGTAGTGGGTGTGGATGTCGACGAAACCGGGAGTGACCAGGAGCCCGTCGGCATCGATCTCCTCACGTCCGGCGTCGGCCACCGTCCCGACGGCGGTGATCGTCCGGCCGTCGACCGCCACGTCGGCCGGCTCGGGCTCGCCGCCCCGGCCGTCCGCCACCACCCCGCCCCGAATCACCAGATCGTGTGCCATGCCACCTCTTCCCTCTGCCGGGGAAACTAGTTAGATTAACCTAACTAATGCCGGCGGGCCGTGTCAATGCCCCCTCAATGCTCCCTCAATCAGCCCGGTCCTGTCGTTGCGCCAACAGCAGGTCCGCCACAATCCGAGCTTGGGACAGCGCCGCGTCCCTGTCCAGCGGTGCCTCTGGGACGGTCCCGCCCTGCCGCTCGAGCGCCGCGACGACGACGTCCTGGTCGAGCGAGTGGTCGTGCGCGAGCACCCATCTGCCGCCGGCGACCTTCGATCGCAGGCGGCCCGTCCGGAGATAGGCGAGGTTGCGACAGGCATTGAGGACGAGGTACTCGGGCGCGGCCCGTTCGTCGCCGGCGGCATCACGCAGCTCCAGGGCCATGCCGTCGAGCACGAGCCGGCGCGGGACGGGAGCGAAGCAGTGCCCGGGGGTGGGGCCGAGGCCGAGTAGGCGGCCAACCTGGCGTGCCACCGCGAAGTGCAGCAGCAGATCGGGATCGTGCCGGCCCGTGCCGTCCACGCAGCGGTCGTCGCGGGTGTTGACGTGCAGTTCGTAGCGCGGCGCGGCGACCGGGTGCCGGCACGCCTCCGCAGTCACGACACTCAGCTCGAGCATGGCCGCCGGGACCGGCAGCGCGGCGCGGCCGAGTCGTTGGCACAGACCGGCACGGTGGTCCGGCGACAGCGGCCGGTCGCACACCACGAGGACATCGAGGTCGCTCCTGTCCGGGTGGAAGCCGCCCAGCACCGCCGATCCGTGGAGGTAGACGCCGACGGCATCGGCCTGCAGGACCCCGTGGGCTCGCTCGGCCAGGCGCTCGAGGTAGGCCTCGACCGGCGGCGGCAGCGCCGTCATCGGGAGGGGTGCCCGGCCCCCTTGCGCGGGGGTGGCCCGAACACGTCGGCGAGCCGGTGCTGGCGCGTCTCGGCGTGGGCTCGTTGTAGGTCGCCGAAGAAGCGCCGGAGTTCCTCCCGGTCGACGCCGGGCAGCAATTCCTCCATGCGGTCGGCCAGCTCGGCCTCGAAGCGGGCCAGCCGGGCCCGTCCGGCGCCGGTCAGCTCAATCCGGGTCACCCGCCCGTCGCCGGTCTCGTCGACGGCGTCGGCCACCCACCCCTGTTGGCGCAGCCCGTTGATCATGGCGGAGACGGTCGGCTTGGTCACCGCGTTGGCCGCCGCCAGCTCGCCCGCGCGCCGCGACCCACCGAGCAGGTAGAGCAGCGTGCGGTACTGGGCCAGGCTCAGGTCGCCCCGGCGCGCCACCTGCTCGAACTCCCGGTAGAGCGACACCACCAGGCGCACCCCGTGCGCCGGGTCCTTCGGGTCGGCGGCCATCGCCCCACCATAGGAGGGTTGCCCTCGTCCGCCGGCGGGCAAAATGGTGTGGTGGCGGATACCGAGAGCGGCGCACTGTCGCTGGCCGCGGCCGGGCGCGGGTTCGCCCGCTGGCGCTCACCTCAGGTCATCGCGGTCGCGCTGGCGGCCAGTGTGGTGGGGCGAATCGTCGCGGGCGGGTGGAGCTGGTGGGACCTCTTCGCGCCGGCGATCATTTTGGCCGCCCAGCCCTTCACCGAGTGGTTGATCCACGTGTTCCTGCTGCACTTCAAGCCCAAGCAGGTGGGGGGCCGCACCATCGACCCGCTCGTGGCGCGCAAGCACCGTGCGCATCACGCCGACCCCAAGGACGCCGGACTCGTGTTCGTGCCCATGCCGGCGCTGCTCGGCCTCGTGTTCGGTCTCGGCGCCGTCCTCATCGTCGCCCTGCCGCTGTCACGGGCGTTGTCCGCGCTGGCCGCGGCCTACGTCATGCTCTTCGTGTACGAGTGGACGCACTACCTCATCCACACGTCGTACCGGCCCCGGCACCGCCTCTACCGTTACGTCTGGCGCGCCCACCGCAACCATCATTTTCGCAACGAGCACTACTGGTTCGGCGTGACCGTGCACACAGCCGACCACGTCTTCGGCACGTTCCCGGACCGCGGCGCCGTCGAGGTGTCGCCGACGGCGCGCACGCTGGGCGTCGAGGCGGCGCAGAGCTCTCCCCGCTAACCGTCGAGCGCCAGCACCCCGTCGGCGGCCAGCGTGCCGGTCCGCCCGACGCCCTCGGCCCGGCAGAGCTCGGCCAGCGTGTCGGGATCGGTCACGTTGCCCCAGGCGCGGGCGTCCTGCTTGGTCCGGCAGGCCAAAATGCCGCGCTCGGGGTTTCCGTCACGGTCGAAGGTGACGGTGTAAGTCTCGACGCGCACCGGGCCGTCCGCTTCGGCGTCCACCTCACAGCGGGGGAGCGCGTCGACCTCGGCCTGCAGGTCGCGCCAGGTGAAGGGGCCGTCGTGCGCCGGCGGGCGGGAGGCGTAGACGCCGATGGAGTGCTTGGTGGCGTACCAGCCGAGGCCCGTGACCAGTCCGGCCGACCCGGGGTCGGCGCGCAAGGCCCCGACGACCTGCGCGATGCCGTGCGAGGTGTAGTTGTTGCCGGGACCCCCGCCGAAGGTGAGGCCACCGGTCCGGGTGAGGGGGCGGTCCGGGTCGTCGAGCGGCAGCCCCAGCTCGGCTGCCGCCATCTGCACCACGACAGGGAAGCACGAGTAGAGGTCGACCGCCGCCACGTCGTCGATGCCGATCCCGGCCAGGTCGAGCGCCGCCGCTCCGGCCAGGCGGATGGCGGGGGAGCGGTGCAGCTCCGCCCGGTTGGAGATGAACCACGTGTCGTTGGCGTCGGCGCCCGAGAGCGGGAAGACCCAGCGCTCCTCGGCCACGCCCGCCGCCCGGGCCGCCTCGGCCGAGCACACGATGTAGCCCGCACCCTGGTCGACCTGCAGGTTGGCCGTGCACAGCTTCGGGTAGGGAAACGAGACCATGCGGTTCGCCGGACCGGGGGTGACGATCTCGGACGCCGAGCGCGGCGTGCGGATCCAGGCGTAGGGGTTGCCGGAGGCCACCTCGCTGAAGCGTGCCCACAGCGCGCCGATGTGCGCCGCGTGCTCCTCGAGCGTCCATCCGTGGGCGGCCCGGAGCGCGTTCTCGAAGAGCGGGTAGGCGTGAATGGGCAGCAGCACGCCGCGGTTCACCTCGAGGTCGGTCGCCCCCGGCTTGTCCATTCCGAACATGGTCGGCGCCGGCGTGCCCTCGGCCGGCTGCTCGGCCCAGGCCAGAGGTGCCGAGCTCGGGTCGCGGCGCGCCAGGGCCCGGGTGTACATGGCCTCGGCCCCCGTCACCAGCACGACGTCGAGCTGGCCCCGGCTGATGGCCAGGCAGGCGTCGTGCATCAGCGCCTGGGGCGTGTTGCCGCCGACCGACGACAGCATGAGCTGGGCGGGCTCGTCGCCCGCCGCGAAGCCGAGGCGGGCGGCCACCTGCAGCGCCGGGTTGATGGCGTGCCACCCGAGGGGCACGACGACGCGGATGCTGTCGGCCCGGCTGACCAGCGCGTGGCCGGCGCGCGCGCTCCCGCCGGCCGGCGCGCCGTCACAGTCCTCGGCGGCCGCCCGCAGCGCGCCGGCCATGAGCTCGACCGGCTCGGGCCGCTCCGCCGGGTCGAGGTCCAGGTCAGGGGGCGTGATG
>DATNLP010000118.1:0-2613 GCA_035602795.1 Acidimicrobiales bacterium
CGGCGGTGCCGCCCGCCGCCTCGATCTCGGCGCAGACCTGCGCCGCCGGGTCCTCGCCGGTGCCCTCACCCCCGAGCGACACGCCGACATCGTTGACGACGACCTGCGCCCCTTCGGCGGCCAGGCACAGGGCGATGTCCCGCCCGATGCCCCGACCCGCACCCGTTACGACCGCCGCCCGACCATCCAGAAGTCCCATGGCGCGCACTGTATCTCGGCCGACCGTTTCCTGACAGCCGTGTCAGGGATGGTGCCTGGGGCTGTACCATCTGTGCCGACCCACGGGGCGACGCGGTCGCCCGACACGATGCCAACTGAGGAGCAGCGGCCATGGCCACCTTCATTGAGAACGCACCCGAGCAGATCGTCGCGGCGGCCCAGGAATTGCTGGCGAAGGGACTGGTCGAGGGGACCTCGGGCAACATCTCGGCGCGCATGGAGGACGGCAACATCGCCTGCACGCCGTCGTCGCTCGACTACCGGATCATGACGCCCGACGACATCGTCATCGTGAATCCGGCGGGCGACGTGGTGGCCGGCACGCGCGGGCCCACGTCGGAGAAGTACCTCCACCTGGCCGTCATGAACGCCTACGAGGACATCGGCGTGTGCATCCATTCCCACGCCATGCACGCCACCATGTTCGCCGTCGCCCAGCAGGACATCCCGAGCTGCATCGACGAGTTCACCGTCTATTTGGGGGGCGACATCCGCTGTACCGAGTATGCGCCCAGCGGCTCGCCCGACCTGGCCGAGCAGGTGGTCAAGGCGCTGGAGGACCGCGGCGCCGCCCTCATCGCCAACCACGGCATGGTGGCCATCGGCACCACCATGGAGAGGACCATGCACAACACGGCGTTGGTCGAGCGCTCGGCCAGGATCATTTGGGGAGGCAAGCAGCTCGGCGCCATCTACCCGCTGCCCGAGAAGGTCAACGCCAACTTCGCCAGCGTCTATCCCTTCATGCGCTAGGCCTGCGGTGCCGGGCGCCGAAGCCGAAGGGGAAACAGAGGGAAGGGTCCGGGCCCGCCTGGCCGAGCTCGGCCTGACGCTGCACGGGCCGCACCCGCCGCACGACCCGCTCGACTCCGTGGTGGTGTGGGACGGGGTGGCCCGGACGTCGGGGCAGCTGCCGCGCATCGACGGCGAGCTCACGTGCCTGGGCCGGCTGGGCGACACCGTCACGGTGGAAGAGGGGCGTCGGGCGGCCGCGGTGTGCGCGCTGAACGCCCTGGCCGTGCTGGAGGTGGCCCTCGGGTCGCTGGACCGGGTGGCCCGCGTCCTCACGGTGACGGGCTTCGTCGCCTCGGCGCTGGATTTTCACCAGCAGCCGGCGGTGGTCGACGGGGCCAGCGCGGTGCTGGCCGACGTGTTCGGCGACGCCGGACGTCATACCCGCTCGGCCGTCGGGGTGGCGGCACTGCCGCGCGGGGGTGCGGTGGAGATCGAGGTGACGGTGGCCGTGCGGGACTGACCGACGGCTTCGCGATGACGGAGACGCGCTCGGCATCGGAACTGACGGGCCTCGCCGCGCGTGCCACTCTTGGGGGGTGGCCCCGGCGAGGGTTCGGTATCAGGCTGCGACTTCCCCGGGCCGTGGTCGGGAGACCTGGTGGCCTCGATCGGCGCCCGCTCAGACGGACACTTGGGGCCTAGCAACGTTGTTAAGGAAATGGTAAGTTGGCCTGGGTATCGGCTGAGCTGACCGGACCGGGTCGGTTGGGGCGGTGCGTCACCCCGGACCTTGGTGGCGCGTGTGACTTGACGCGGAAGGAAGGGGTTTCGTGGTGGCTTCTCCGCTCTCGCTTGGATGCACGGATGCACAAGCTGACACCCGACCAGCCGTGTTGCTCTTCAACCAGCTGTTCGGGGAGATCTTCTCGCTGAGTCTGGTGCTGGCCAGCGCCGCCAGCATGCTCGAGCCTGGCGAGGCGCAGGGGCTGCTGAGCGGAATCAACGAGCTCGACGGAGCCGTGACCGATGTCCGCCGGACGTTGGCGCCGCGTTGGGCGGCTCGAACATCGGGACAGGCCGCGGTCCTGCAGAGTCTGCAAGACACGGTTCGATCCATTGCGCAGCGGGTCGAGACCACGAGCCTGTCTTCGTCCCGGCGCGCCGCCGTCTGGGACCAGGCCTTCCAGGTCAGGGCGGTCCTCAAGGAGGTGGCGAGGCTGTCCGACCCCGTCCAGAACCGGCGATGGTCCTCTTCGTCCGAGCACCTTGTCGGACAGACGGCCGACATCGTCGCGCACCCGCTTTCGCGCTTCGAGGCTGGACGGTAGAGGCGGTCGGAGGACGTGGAAGCTGAGATCGAATCGATGGTGCGCCTCCGGCAGCGCACCCTCGAGCAAAGCCGGTGGTCCGCACGTCACCGGGCGTGGCAGGTGGAGGCTCCCTCAGGGAGGAGCCTCGCCCCTCGCCACGCTCGAACCGGAGCGCGCGGACCCCAAGGCCCTACCCCTGGGCCATGGCGCGAAGGGTGCCGGGTGGTCGTGACCTGACCCCGTCGCGCCACATGGCGAGGGCGGCCCTCGTCGTTCTTACCCCTTCACCGCGCCGGGGGCCGCCCTCCGCCCAACCATGCGTCTCCAGCCGGACGCAGCCAGCGGTGGA